>CAYJBF010000048.1:0-7608 GCA_964368415.1 uncultured Acholeplasmataceae bacterium
CCCATATTCATTGTATTATTAATATTGTTTTAAAGATTCTTGTCCGTTTAGTACCCTTAATGCGCCTTGAGCTAAGGCTTCAAGTTCATCTTCTCCAGGGTATAAAGTATAACTAACAAATTTTGGTAAGTATTTTAATAAGTATTCAACAAATACCTCATTTTGAACTAATCCACCCGTGAAAATAACTTGGTCTATTTCACCTTTTCCAATAAAATATAAACTGCCAATTTCTTTAATGGTTTGATAAGCCATCGCCTCAAAAACAAGGGCAGCTTCTTTATCTCCTTTATTAATTCTATTTTTAATTTCTATACCTGAAGTGGTGCCAAGGTAGGAATATAACCCACCCTTCGAAACCAAATACTTATTAAACGCTTGTTCGTTTTCTATCTTTGATTCTCGCGCAAATTTAGCCAGTTGGAAGGTTGGAAGACCGCCTACTCTTTCTGGAGAAAAAGGACCATCTCCACCATAAGCATTATTTACATCAATCACATGACCTAAGTGATGGTAACCAACACTAATTCCACCACCCATATGGCAAACAATAATATTTAAATCTTCATAACGTTTATTTACTTTTTTAGCGTATTTTTTAGCAACCGCTTTTTGGTTTAAAGCATGAAAAATTGAAATTCTATGTATCCCTTTTAAGCCAGAAACTCTCGCGATATCAGACATTTCATCGACAACCACCGGATCTACCATATAGGCTGGTTTAGAATATTTTTTACCTAACTCAAACGCTAAAATGGTGCCCATATTACTCATGTGATCGCCATATTTTGAGATAACTAAATCATCAATCATCTCTTGATTAATGCTATAAGTTCCTGATTCCACTGGTTTAACAAGTCCACCTCTTCCCACAAAAACATCAAATGTTTCTAAAGGATGATGGTTCTCATCTAAAAAATTAATGATGTGGTTTAGACGGTATTGTTTTTGAGCTACCGTATTTCTAAAAGTTAATAATTCTTCTGGACTATGCCTAATTGTCGTTTCGTGTTTTATAGTCTCGTCTTCATAAATTCCTATTTTAGTGGACGTCGACCCTGGATTAATGATTAATAATTTGTAAGCCATGTTGATACACCCCTGCTAGTAAGATAGAATATAATTTACTTTTCGATGAGTCTGCTCTTGAGGTTAAGACAATCGGTGCTTTTGCACCAACAACAATACCCGCTACTTCTGCACCAGCTAAAAATACAGATGTTTTATAGAAGACATTTCCACTATCAATATTTGGAAACACCAAAACATCAGCATCCCCCGCAACCACACTATGAATACTCTTGGTCATTGCAGCTTCTGCAGAGACTAAATTATCAACCGCAAACGGACCATCTACAATAAAATTCTTCTTTTTAATTGTATCATAATATGTCTTAAGTTCTAGTGCTTCTACACTAGATTGAATACGTGGGCTTGGTTTTTCTACTGAACTCACTAAACCCACTTTAGTCATCTGATACCCTAAAGCACAAGTTAAACTAATTGCATTTTCGATGATTTCTTTTTTATCTTCAATCGTAGGATTCGTTACCATAGCACAATCGGTTGCAAATAAAACTTTTTTTCTTCTTGGATAACTCATCAAAGCCACATGAGATAGTAGTTTTTTATTCTTTATACCAAACTCTTTATCCACGACCGCTTTTAATAATACTTTTGTTTCTAACAAGCCCTTCATCAAAACATCTGCTTTATCTTCTTTGATGAAAGAAACAGCAATTTTGGCAGATTCTACATCACTCTCACTATGAATGATGGTGTATTTTAAAACATCATAACCTTTACTCATGAGAATGGTTTGTATTTTATTTTTGTCTCCAACAAGAATTGGTTCTATAATTTTTAACCCCATCACATGATCAACCGCTTCAATCACAGCTTCATCTTGTGCATGAGCAACAATTAAACGAAACGGTTTTAAATCAGTAGATAGTTTCAATAAATCTTTAATGTTTTTCATAATTGAAGGCCTTTAATAAATGCCATTCCTGCCTCTATTGCTTTTAGGTTAATCGGAATAAAATCTTGTTTGTTTTCTTTTAAAATATGTTTTAAAGCCTCACCAATAATTAATGGTGTAAAGTCTTTACTCACCTCTAAATATGCCCCTAAAATTACCATATTAGAAACCCTTTGGTTGCCTAATTTTATCGCAATATCATTGGCTGGAACAGGATATACATGGACATTTTCTTTTTTTACTTCTTCTAAAATCATGTTCGAGTTATAGATAATATTTCCTTCATTTAAAACCTTATTTTCAAACTTCTTTAAAGAAGGTATATTTAAAGCAATTAACGTATTGGCTTTAGAAAATATCGGTGAATTAATTTGCGTATTCGAAATAGTCACCGCACAATTCGCAGTCCCTCCTCTAGTTTCAGGGCCATAGGATGGATACCATAAAGTATTTAAACCAACTTCATTTCCAGCAAATGCTAAAGTTTGACCAAGTAGCATGACACCTTGTCCACCAAAGCCAGCAATTGTAATTTGTGTAGTCTTATTCATTTTGATCAACGTCCTTAAATACCCCAACTGGGTAATATTTCGTCATTTCATCTTCTACGTATTTAATTGCATCAATAGGTGTCAAGCCCCAATTTACTGGACATGTTGATAAAAACTCTAACATGGTAAAGCCTTTTTTCTCAATTTGATAACGTATTGCTTTTTCAATTGATATTTTAGCTTTCTTAACTTTTTGAGGGGTTCCCACTGATAGCCTTTCTAAGTAAGCTACTCTAGGTATCGTTGAAAACATTTCCGCAATTTTAATCGGCATCCCGTGATCTTCAACATTTCTTCCATAAGGAGATGTGGTTGTTTTCTTACCTAATAATGTGGTTGGTGCCATTTGACCACCTGTCATCCCATAAATACCATTATTCACAAATATAACTGTAATATTTTCGCCTCTATTGGCAGCATGAATAGTTTCTGCAATCCCTATACTAGCTAAATCACCATCGCCTTGATAAGTAAATACAATGTTATCAGGATGGGTTCTTTTAACCCCAGTTGCTACAGCACAAGCTCTTCCATGAGAGGCTTGAACCATATCGCAGTCAAAGTAATAATAACTCATCACCGAACAACCTACAGAGGCAATTCCAACCGTGTGATCTAAAAGGTTCATTTCTTCTAAGACTTCGGCAACTAATTTATGAATTATTCCGTGAGTACAACCAGGACAATAACTCATGGCTTGGTTTGTTAAACCTTTTGTTTTTTGATAGATGATATCGTTCATTGGAGATTCTCCTTCATTTTCTTAATAGCTTCTATAACTTCTACTGGTTCCGGTACTACCCCACCAGCTCTACCAAAGAACTTAACTGGTCTTCTACCATTTACACTTAGTCTAACATCATCAATCATTTGACCTAAACTCATTTCACAAACTAAATACCCTTTAACTTTCTCGTTTATATGATTGAAAGCAATATTTGGAAAAGGCCAAATTGAAATTGGTCTAATCATACCAACATGGATTCCTTGTTCTTTCAACATTAAAATTGCACTTCTACAAATTCTTGCCATTGTTCCATATGCAACAATCACAAATTCCGCATTTTCCATATTAATGTATTCGTATTGTTGTTCATTCATAATCATTTCATCATATTTCACTTGAAGTTTTAAGTTATGTCTTTCAAGTTCATATGGGTCTAAGTAAAGCGAGGTAATAATACGTTTCTTGCCACCTTTTTTGCCACTAGCTGCCCATGGTTTATCAATCATTTTAAGTTCTACTTCATTATCCAAATCGACAGATTCCATCATTTGACCAATTAAACCATCTACAGCAATCATCACAGGATTACGGTAATAATCAGCTTTATCAAAAGAGGCTTTAATAATATCTACCGTTTCTTGAAGGTTTTCAGGGGCAAAAGCCAATACGTGGTAATCTCCATTACCACCTCCTCTAGTTATTTGATAATAATCAGCTTGACCTGGTTGAATACCGCCTAAACCTGGACCCGCTCGCATAACATTAATGATTACACATGGTAGTTCAGCCCCAGCCAAGTAGGTAATACCCTCTTGTTTTAAAGCAATCCCTGGACTAGAAGAGCTTGTTAAAACTCTTTTACCACTAGCACTGGCTCCATAAACCATGTTAATTGCTGCAACTTCTGATTCTGCTTGTAAAAAGACTTTACCCGCATCTTTCATATACTTTGATAAGTATTCTGGCACCTCATTTTGTGGCGTAATTGGATAACCAAAAAATGCATCCACGCCTCCTCTTAAGGCGGCTAAGGCAATGGCTTCATTGCCTTTAAGTAAGATCTTTTTCATGGCTTTACTCTTTCTACAGTAATCACTGAATCGGGGCACATCAAGGCGCAAAAAGCACACCCGATACATTTATCTGGTTCGATTACATTTACAATGTTATAGCCTTTATCATTTGTTTTAAATTTGTCTAGTTCTAAAATATGTACTGGACAATACTCGACACATAGATTACACCCTTTACAATATGCATAATCAAATGTTAATTTTCCTTTTGCCATAAGTCCTCCTATAGCCACGAATTACGTAAATAAAGTTTTAAAGGAATAACTTCTCCTTTAAACTGATAGTTTTTATAATCAATCAACTCATAAATACCTGTGTAAACAATTTGTAAACCTAATTGGTTTTCAACTACAGCTATCTCTTTTTCACCTTTTAAGATGTTTTCTGGGGTTGTATTTCTTAAGTAATTTGAATTATTTATTAAACCTGTTACTTTTAGCCCCGAAGACCCTTCAATCGAACGAATCATTTTCATGATTTTACTGGCTGAATCTGTTTCCTCACGATATATATTAACAACCAAAAGGACATCAACTTCACTAGGATCAATCATTTTCTCAAATTGTCTTAAAACCCTTGCTCCAATATCATTTCCACCAACATCAAAAATGGCTTTGATGCTTTTATCGTTAAAAGGTAGAAATATTTTTGATGATAAATAAGGCAAATCAGAGCCTATAGAGTTTTCTAATGGAGATGATATAGTATTAATCGCATTTTCTTCTAATACTTCTTTTAATTCTCTTGATCGAAAATAGGGATTAACAATATCTAAATCAATTAGCATATTTACTTGATTTAAAATAGCTAAATTTACCGCTAGTTCAGTTTTACCACTGCCATAATGGCCACATATGATTGTGATTCGTTTTCGCATTGTTATCTAGGAATATAATTATGGTGAATATTATGAATTTGTTTAATTCTGTTTTCAGCAAAAATATTGGCTGCTTTTTGAGTTGGAACATCTTGTGTTTCAGCGATCTTAAAGATTTCTAAAAGTCTGTCGTAAATCTTTTTAACATCACTCATCACGTCTTCTTTAATATAACCTTTTAGTTCATGATAGACGTTAATTACCCCACCCGCATTAATTACAAAGTCTGGGGCATATAGAATTCCTTTTTTCTTAATTTCTTTAGAATGTTTCACTTCATCTTCTAAAACGTTGTTCGCAATCCCTGCAATAATTGGCGCTTCAATTAATGGAATGGTCTTAGAATTTAAAATACCACCTAAAGCACAAGGCGCAAACACATCAACCTTTAAACTATAAATCTCATCTGCTCCAACTAAAATAGCTTTAGGGTATGCATTTTTAACGGTTTCTATTGCTTTAGGATTAATATCTGTATAATAAATATTTTCTGCACCAGCACCATACAAATAATCCATTAAATATCGACCTGTTTTACCAACACCTTGAATTGCAAAATTTCTTCCTTTTATTTCATCACTACCAAATTTATATTTTAAGGATGCTCTAATACCATGGAATGCACCAAGAGCTGTAATTGGTGATGGGTCTCCGCTTTTACCTTCTAACCCAACAACATAATCGGTTTCCATTTTTATAAATGACATGTCTTTGGTTGTAGTATTAACGTCTTCAGCCGTAATATATCTTCCATTTAAACTTTGAACATAACGTCCAAAAGCTCTAAAGAATGCTTCACTCTTACAGGAGTTTGCATCACCAATAATTACTGTTTTTCCACCGCCTAAATTCAGTCCAGCAGCGGCATTTTTGTAAGTCATTCCTCTAGCTAAACGCAGGGCATCTAATATTGCATCATTTTCGTTTTCATAATTCCAAATTCGGGTTCCGCCCAAGGATGGCCCTAATGTCGTGTCATGGATACATGTAATACCTTTTAAACCAGTTTCTTTGTCGTGAAAAAATACCAGTTGTTCATAACCGTACTTTTCCATGTACTTAAACGTATTCATTTGTTTTCCTCTTTCTATTGTTTTTTGATGTAAAACGCTTACATTGTTATTATAACAATAATCACTTTAAAATTAAATGCTATCTTGAATAATTATTGAATTTAACATCAAAGAAAGAAAAAATCCCATAAACGGGATTATTTCTTTTTCTTATATGCCAACGTTTTTGTTGGGTATTTTTCATACAACCTTAAATAATATTTACGCCATAATTCTTTAACATGATCTTTAGAATAAAAATGTTGAATATCAATTGAATATTGTTTGGCTTGTTCTAAGAACTCTTTATCATCTTTCAAACGATTTAATAACGAACCAAATTCTTCATTGTTTGTTCCTACTAGATATGGACTTAAAAAGATATCCTTATAAAGATCTAAATCTCTTACCACAAATGGTTTTTCTGTATTAATGCATTCTAATAATGTCATAGGGAATAATTCTTGAAATGATGGTAAAAATAAGACATCGCTTAAGTTGTATAAAGCATTCATTTTTGATCGATCAATAATGCCTAAGAAAGTCATGTTTTTAGGTGGATTATCGATTAGCTTCTTAATCTCTTCATAACCCGCTGTAATCTTACCAAATGAAAAACCACCCGCCCATATAAACTTCATATGAGGGTTATTTTCTGCTACTTTACAGAAATCAACGATTCCTTTTCTTGTTTGTGTTTGACCAACCCCTAAGACAACATAGTCATCTTTCTTCAAACCATATTCTTCTCTTGCTTTTAAAATACTATCTTCATCTAAAACATGAAAGTGTTCTTTAGAAACATAGTTTGGAATATAAGTAATCTTATCTTCCGGGATACCTATATTCAATAAATCTTTGATGAAGTAAGGATTAACCACCACAACCTCATCTGCTTTCCTATAAAACTTTAATACATAATGTTTGTAGATTGAAAAGAATAGCTTATTCATTTTTAATGAACCATCGTTTATTTCAGGTACAAAATGGACATAACAAACATTAATTCTTTTCTTGTTTTGAACGAAAAAGAAATTCGGATTAACTGTATGAACATGTCTAATATCAAATCTATTTTTATGTTTTTTGTTAATCGTCATTTCAAATTCAGGAATTTCACTTACTAAACCGGTTTGTTCATAAAAGGCACTCCCAACACCTTGACCTTTGACATTTAAACCTCCTGCGTACATATTTATTTTAATTTTATCCACGTAAAAACTCCTATTCTATATTTTTTTGTTAAGGTATATCTATTATATATGATTTTTAATTAATTTCAAACTGCTACTTTAAGGCTTGATAAAAATAAAAACCGAAATCAAGGACTTAGGCTTTTATTTTAGT
>CAYJBF010000049.1:0-7433 GCA_964368415.1 uncultured Acholeplasmataceae bacterium
TAATCGTGTAAATTGTTGAGTAATCGTTAAATTGTAAGGTAATCGTTAAATTGTAAGGTAATCGTTAAATTGTAGTTGCACTTTTGACTATTAACACTAAAAAGTCCCGAACAAACACCACTGCTGATATCATTTTAGAATATACAGAAACGGCAGATAGGGAAAAACACCCTATCTACCAAACAAAAAAGGCTTGATACGATTGTATCAAACCTATTCTATCAACTTGGTGCCCGAGGCCGGATTCGAACCGGCAAGCTTTTAGGCGCTTGATTTTGAGTCAAGTTTGTTTACCAATTTCAACACTCGGGCATATGGTGAGCTAAACGCTCACTTTTTATTTCTTGTTTTATTAATTTCGATTGCCTCAGCATAAGCATTTAAGGCATTTTCCGCATAAACTTCACGGGAATATTTCTTCACTGATTTTAAAGTGTTTTTCTTTAATTCAGTTAATAATTCCGGGGTTTTATAAATCTTGTTTAGGAGCGCTGGTAATTCATTATTATCTTTAAAGAATAAACCATTATATGAATCTTCTACTACAGCCTCTAATACCTTGTCATATTTTACCACTAAAGGTAACTCAGCTGCAAGTGCTTCGATATAAGTTAAGCCTTGAGTTTCTGAAATGCTGGCATTTAAGAAACAGTCTCCAAGTTGATAGTATAAACCCACTTGTTCCCAAGGAATCATTCCTGTAAGAATCACTTTGTCTTTTAAATCTAGCTTTTTAATTTGAGATTCTAATTTACTCATAGCTGGACCGTCTCCAACAACTAAGAATTTCATATTCTCGTTTTTCGATGCAGCAAATCCATCAATTAAAACATCAATTGATTTTTCATTACTAATACGGCCAATAAAGAGACAAACGAATTCATTTTCTTTAATGCCTAAAGATATTTTTAAATTTTTAATATCTTCTTCCTTATAATTGGACTTTTTAAACTTACTTAAATCAATCCCTGAAGGTACTATCTTATAGTTCCCATCAATATTGTAACTTAACATTAAATCTTTTATCTTTTCTGAAGGGGTTAAAGTAACTTCGCTTGATAAAATGAACCTTGCCATTAACTTCTTTAAAGCCTTCATAAATGATTTTCTAAATAATTTTGTTAAGAATTTTGATACGTAAAATAGATATTCTTCATACATGGTGTGTACGGTAAATACCATAGGAATATCTAACTTCTTCTTAACTTTTATAGCCACACTTCCGATTGTAAATTCACTATGAACGTGGATAACATCCAGATTCAAAGACTCTATATACTTTAAGTGTTTTTTAGAGTTTCTAACAAACCGAAAAGAGGTCAAGCCCTTTTTAGGAATCGGCATGCCCTTGATACGGTAAATATAAGGGTGATCTTTATCGTATTCTTTTGCCCCTTTAGCTGATACAGTGATGACAAAAACTTCATGACCTTGTTGCTTAAGACCTTCAACAAGCATTTGTAGGCTTGTCGTAACGCCACTCACTAGTGGCTTGTAAGCGTCTGAAAAGATGCCTATTCTCAACTTAAACACGATCCTTTCTTATATACACATAAGAACCAAATCCAGAAATTATTCCAACATAGTAAGTTAATACACGCCAGATTAACATCGCAGCAATAACCACTGGTTGTGGGGCAATAACCCCAGTAAATAATACTGTAAATGCCCATTCTACACCCCCAGATGCCCCTGGGGTTGGAATCCACATCATAAATGTGGTGGCAAATGCAGTCATCATTAATATAAATAAATAATCTTTTGGTGCAATTGTTACTCCAAGTGCTAAAAACACAACAATTGGAATACTATTCACAACCAATAAACTCAACAATCTTAATCCACTTGCTCCAAATAAAACTCTTTTACGTTTAAATAGTTTTTTAGTTTCCGCTTGGAATCTTTCAACAAACTCAAATGATTTCTTTTCTAAATTGGCCATCGATTTATTTAAAAACTTAATTTTACCTAAGCCTCTAAAGATGGTTCTTAAAAAGTTTCTAAAACCTTTTACTGAACTCATTAGGATAGCCCCTAATAAGATTAGTGTATTAATCACATAACCTAAAAATATTAACCAAGCATAGCCACTAATACCCTCTTTTACATCACGGAAAAAGACAATTATACCTAAAGTAGCCAATAGGGTTGATACCGCTTGATAGACAATGAAATTAGAGGTAATAACACTCATTGTTTGATCGCCTGTTAAACCTTTTTTCATAAAGTAGTAAGCCTGTATAGGTTGACCACCGGAAGCAAATGGGGTAATTGCGTTAAATAAGTATTCGGTATTTGCGATATTCATTGAATCTTTATAACGAATACTACTTCCTAAACTAGAGGCAATTAAATGTATGGATGAATTTGTAAGAAACATATGGACTAAGGATAGCCCTAATGCCAATAATAATAGTGGTACACTTGAATCTCTAATAATCTCCCAAATCACATTAATATCATTTAGACTTAATAGTAAAATAACTAAGACAATTAAAACAATAATTAAGAATAGAACATTACCAATAACTTTACGGTTTGATTTCTTAGTATTTTCCATGTTTACATCTCATTAAGAACTTGCATTCCAAGCAGTCTCATACCTTCATTTAATACCGTTCTAACGGCACTAATTAAATGAATATTGGCAGAAAGAGTTTTAGAATCTTCAACAATGATTCTATGGGCCCCATAAAATTGGTTAAACGCTTGAGCTAAACTTAGTAAATATCTAGAGATATGTTGTGGACCATTTTCACTTAAGGCTTTATCTAAGACTTGTGAGAATTGACTTAATAATATAACCAGTTTAAAAGCTGAATCATCTTCATAGACATTTAGATTCTTCTTAGACCCTTTTACCACATCCTTCAATAAGGAATAGATTCTTACACTACTATATTGTAAATATGGTCCTGTGAAGCCTTCAAATGAAACCATGTTTTCAAGATCAAAGTCAATATCTAGGTTACGGTCATTCTTTAGGTCATTAAAGATAACTGCGCTAACCCCAACGGCTTTTGCCACTTCATCTTTATTTTGTAAATTGGGATTTTTTTGTTCAATGGCTTGTTTAGCCAGATCAACAGCAGTTTCAATTACGTCATATAACCGAACCACTTTACCACCACGGGTAGTCATCTTTTTCCCGTCCATTAAAACTAATCCAAAATTGACATGGGTAATATCAAAATTATAACCCATTAAATCGGTTACAGTTTTAAGTTGTTTGAAGTGTAGTTTTTGTTCGTTACCCACAACGTATAACATTTTGTTAAATTGATAGTTTTCATGACGGTATAACAATGCGGCTAAATCACGTGTCATGTATAGTGTAGCGCCGTCCGTACGTTTAATTAATGCAGGTGGCATATCAAAATTATCAAGTCTGACAATCATTGCCCCCTCGTCTTCTTCTAAAAGTTTCTTATCTTCTAGTAAGTCGACAATTCTATCCATTTTATCGTTATAGAATGCTTCACCTTGGTAATAATCAAATGACACACCAAGCAGTTCATACATGAGTTCAAATTCAGTTAATGATTTTTCTCTGAACTTTTCCCACATCTTAGTGACTCTTTCATCACCATCTTCGAGTTGTTTGAATACTTCTCTAGCTTTATCTTCTAAAGATTCATCTTCTTTGGCTGCTTCATGGAATTTTACATACAAACTTTGAAGATAATCAATTGGTCTTTCAATTAACCCTTCTTCATTTCCCCATAAATCATAAGCAACAATCATTTTCCCAAACTGAGTGCCCCAATCGCCTAAATGGTTCACACCAATAGCCTTGTAACCCAATTTGTCATAGATTTTATATAAAGAAGCCCCTATAACAGTACTTCTTAAGTGTCCTACGCTAAAGCTTTTCGCAATATTTGGGCTTGAATAATCGATGACTACAGTCTTACCATTTTTAGGCAAAGACCCATAAGCTTCTTTAGACTGTTCAATTTCATCTAAGACTTGAACCGCATATGTCTTTCTATCTAAGACAATGTTTAAAAAACCACGTTCAAAGAATGTATCTTTGATAAATGGTTCTTCTTTTAACAACAGTTTAATCTCGGAAGCTAACTCCATAATTGGTCTTGAAGTCTTCTTCGCAAGATTGAATAGCGGCATCGCTAAATCGCTGCCTTCATGCTTGGAAGCCTCTACCGCTGTAAGAATTCCATAAACCGCTTCTATTTTGTTTTGAATATTGTTCTTGATAGTTAAAAACATATTTCAGCACCTCTTCTAAAAAAGCACTTATTATGTGCTTTTATTGTTTTTCGTTAATAGCTTTATAAAAGTTTCTGATTTGTTGTGCGGCTGGTACAGATGGGTCTGTACTACTAAAATCAGCACGCTTGTATACCGCTACTTTATTTTCAAAGTAGATTAAATCTGGTGAATCTGCTAAATCGACATTATGAGTTTCTTTAAACTGAGTTTGTTGCACTTCTGTTAATTTTTGAGCATTCACATAGTAAATAGTACTAATGTATTCATCAACGCCTTGTGTTTTTAGCTCACTCTCATAATACTTAATTTCTGTGATACAAACTTGACAAGTTGGAAATCCAAAGAAAACAACAAGTTTTTCTCCAGCGTTCACTTTCTTCATCAAATCTTGATACGATACCTCAACAAATGGGTGATCTTTTGTGATCTCTGCGCCACTTTGTGTGTATGCTGTGTAAAATCTTTCTTGCTTAGATGGTGTTAAAATCACCATTAACAATACGAATGCCAACAAAATCGCACCTATCACGATAAACGGCCAAGGTTTGAGTTTTGGCTGCAATTTATTATAGTATTTCGCCATTTTTTTTCCCTCACTTAAATTACTATAGTGATTATATCACAAGCGGTTTTTATTTACAATTTAATTTGATAATACGGCTCTAATATAATGATTAGTCTATCTTGTGTAAACGGTTACCTTAAGGTATAATAAATTAAGGAGTGGTTATTATGAAGCGTAACTTAAATATATTATTTGCTGCTAGTGAGGTATTTCCATTTTCTAAAACTGGAGGCTTAGCAGATATAGCAGGTTCTTTACCTAAGGAAATTGCTAAACGTGAAATGATTACCGTGATTACGCCTTATTATAGTTCTGTTAATCTTTCTAATTATCGCACCGTCACCTTAGGTAAAAGAAAGATTAGAATGGGTGAGTTAATCACTCAAGTGTCTTACATTGGATATTCTAGTAATAACGTGAATTATGTCTTTGTTGATCACCATTACTATCAAAGAGATGCATTATATGGGTATATGGATGATAACGAAAGATTCATGTTGTTTAATTTTGCTATTTTAGAATATATTGAGTTATCTAAAACAAAATTTGATATCATACACGTTAATGATTGGCAAGCTGGCCTAGTTCCTTATCTTTTAAACACAACTTATAGAATCAACCCTTTATGTGCCAACATTAAAACACTTCTTTCAATTCATAACCTTCAATACCAAGGGGCTTTTCATTTAGACACCTATAAATTATTAAATCTACCATTTGATTATAATTATGTTCACTTTAATAGTTTTAACTTTTTGAAGAGTGCAATACTATCTGCTGATTTTATCAATACCGTCAGTGAAACTTATAAAAATGAAATCCAAACCGAATACTTTGGCCATACCTTAGATGGACCCCTAAAAGACCGTAGAAATGATTTATATGGTATCTTAAATGGGATTGATGATGAGGTTTATAACCCTGAAACAGATATGCATATTCCATTTAAATATAATATGAAACGGTTTGTTTCAGGTAAGAAAGAAAACAAACAAGTGCTCTTAAAACAATTAGGACTTGATCAACTCATTAATATTCCACTGGTATGTTATATTGGTAGACTCGCTACTCAAAAAGGGATTGATTTAATAATCCATGTTTTAGAAGAAACCATTACCGCGACCAATGCCAACTATGTGTTTTTAGGTAGTGGGGAAGAAAAGTATGAAACTTACTTCAAAGATTTATCTTTAAAATACCCAAATAGAGTTTATGCTTATATTGGCTTTTCAACCAGTCTTGCACAAAAACTTTATGCCGCTAGTGATTTACTTATTATGCCAAGTCAATTTGAACCATGTGGGTTATCACAAATGATAGCGATGCGTTATGGCACTTTACCAGTCGTAAGAGAAACGGGTGGATTAAAAGATACCGTTATTCCTTATAACAAATATACTAATGAGGGTAACGGGTTTAGTTTTGCAAACTATAATGCTCATGAATTTAAAGATACGTTAATTACCGCTGTTAACCTTTATAACAACAATCAATACATGTTTAGAATTCTTCAAACCCATGCGATGAATATGGACTTCTCCTTAACAGAGATGGGTAACAAATATATCGATTTATATAAAAAATTAATTAATACATAGAAAGAGGGATTTCATGGAAACGTTAGCGTTAATTTTAGCTGGAGGTAAGGGCTCAAGATTAGACCTTTTAAGCGAAATAAGAAGTAAACCAGCAATGCCATTTGCTGGTAAGTTTAGAATTATCGACTTCACATTATCTAATTGCAGCAATTCGGGGATTCATGATATTGCCATATTAACTCAATATATGCCTTTATCACTAAACGAGCATATTGGTTCAGGTAAACCTTGGGATTTAGATAGACGGGATAGTGCCATCACACTTCTTCAACCCCACACAAAGTGGTATGAAGGAACTGCCGATGCGGTATATAAAAATCTTTCTTTCGTCAAAAGAAGAGAAGCCAAATATATTTTAATCTTATCGGGCGATCATATTTATAAAATGAACTACAAGAAAATGATTAAAGCGCATATCGCTACTGGCGCTGAACTTACTATTGCCACAACCCTAGTTCCGTTTGAAGAAGCCGATAGATTTGGCATATTAGAAACGGATAGTTCCAATAAAATCATTGGTTTTGAAGAAAAACCTAAAAACCCGAAATCCAATAAGGCTTCAATGGGCATCTATGTCTTTAGTGCGGATGTACTTTATGAGGTTTTAGAAAACACCCATGAAAGCGAACTCGATTTTGGTAAACATATCATCCCTAAATTGATTCAAAGACCCGATTCTAAAGTGTATTCATTTGGCTTTGAAGGGTATTGGAAAGACGTTGGAACGATTGACTCTTATCTAGAGACAAATCTTGAATTATTACATGGCGGTGAAGCCGTTTTAGACCTTTATGAAGACGACTGGAAGATTTATACGAGAAGTGAAGAAATGCCCCCCGTTAGGATTGGTCAAAACGCTAAAATAACGAATTCATTAATCTCTAATGGTTCCGTTATTGAAGGGACTGTCATTAATTCTATCTTGTCACCAGGAGTCTATGTTGGAAAAGGGGCTATTGTTAAAGATAGTGTCATCTTCAGTAACACAAAAATTGGAGAAAATACCCAAATTGAAAAATCTATTATTGATAAGAAAG
>CAYJBF010000050.1:0-7407 GCA_964368415.1 uncultured Acholeplasmataceae bacterium
TCATAGCCTTGATTGACAACTTTTCTAATCAGTCTCGGTACTAGCTTATCCAAAGGCATAGCGCGTTCTCGAAGATTCCAAATAACAATGTCATGACTGTGTTTTGGTTTTATCTTGAGTGCTTTATAGATTTCAGAGAAGCGATTAATACAACTAGCAGCATCGATTTCAAAGTTCACATAGAGCGCCTTTGACTTCTTACATTGAAAACTCACTCATTTTGTACCTTCTGATAATGCAATCGCAAGCTCCATAAGTAAAAAACTCTTACCTGCTTTTGAAGCTCCAGAAATCATCATTTTATGTCCAACTCTAACGACACCTTCAATCAGTTCGGGTGGTAGCTTGGTAGATTCTTTAACATAGTACCTACAACTACAGGTTCAGGTAAACCATCAGAGTCCAGTTCTTCATCATCTAGCCAGTCATCGTTTGTTTCATCTAACCATTTTTGTTGTTTTAAAACATCTAATTTATTCATTGTGTGCTCCTCTGATTCAAGATTAAAATTTCTCCTTCACTAGTTAAATGGCATAGTACTGTGCATTTTGCCGGAAAAATCTTTAAAAAGGTAAAATCCCATATAAGTCTATGTCTGCAAAAATCGCAGGTGAAGGAACGCTTTTCGAAGTAGGGGTTGAAATCCCGCTGGTGGAAGTTGGCGGATTTTAAGTGTTTTCATACGTTTGATGAAGTTCGAAGATAGGCAAAATCAGCAAAATAGATAATCGTTAAATTGTTAGGTAATCGTGTAAATGGTTGGGTAATCGTTAAAAAGTTAAGTGACAATTAGAATACTGACCAGAAAAAAATCCGATTTCGGGGAAAACTTTAACTCTGGAAATTTGCAGATAGGGAAATATTCCCCTTTCTGCGCGAAAAAAAGGCTTGATACTAGGGCGAATTACTAATTCGCTTATGTATCAAACCTATGCTTTCAATATGGTGCGGGTGACAGGAGTTGAACCTGCATGCCTAAGGCGCTAGATCCTAAGTCTAGTGCGTCTGCCAATTCCGCCACACCCGCGCAAAAAGAATTATACCGTGTTTAAAATTATAAGTCAATAGATTATTACGATTAATTCTTAAGATGTTGGTATAAATTTGTTCGCATAGCTCTATCCATACGTTGTTTATAAAGATAAACGTACTCTAAAAACTCAATTGGCTCTTTTATATAATCTGGGTTAATGATGAATATATTGTTTTTATCTAACACATCCGTGTTATGCATTCTCTTCCCAACAATATAATAATCATCTGTCACAACACTAAATGTTCTTGAATCTATTGCGAAGGTATGTTCATCAGACAAAGCATTTACCCCAAAATAGTAATTGTCTGTTTTCAAATCAAAGAGTTCAACAATGGTTCTATATAAATCTACTTGAGAACGCACCAAAGGTTGCGTTCCAGTCATTAAGCCTCTTTTTAACCCTTCTGTTTCATGGGTGTCATCTGGAACATAGATAAATGCCAGTGTTCTAATCATTTCTCTTTGGTATTCTAGTCTTGATAAGATATCATCGCCTACTTCTGAATTACTATTTGATGGGGTTTTACCTAATATGGTCGCCAAATCAACTTGAGGAATCCCTGAGCCGTGATCGCTATAAAACACATAAACTGTGTTTTCTAGTTGGTGGGTTATTTCAATAAATTTCTTGTAAAACGATTCAATATAAGCTTCATAATTTAAATACCTTAATGTGGTAGACTCAACATTCATATCATCAAGGGAAAATCTATTTTCATAAGGATTATAGTCATAAGGGGTATGAGGCTGAATAGTAATTGGAAATAAGAAGACTTTCTTATCTTCTTTCATCTCATATACAGCCTTAGTCCAATCTAATAATGATAAATCACTTAACCATGGAGAATCTTCAGTCGAAGTATAAGTAATATCACTAAACTTATAGTAACCATTTTTGGTTAATTCTTTTTCTTCTTCATTGGGATTATAGTAATAATAATCATTAAACCCAAACAGTTCTTCGTGAACAACTCCGCGGTTATAAAACTCTAGTACATCTCCGTGTATAGAGACATTTAAACGGTCAGAAAACAGTTGTGGCAACGCTGGAAGATTATAATTGCCGTTTTTATAGTTCCAATAAAGGGTTGTGTCCCCTGAGGGATACAAACCCGTTAAAACGGATAATTCAGCGTCACTACTATTACCTAACCCCACATTTGTATAAAAGTTATCTAACACGTAAGATTCTTTTAACAATGATTTAAATATGGGTAAATACGTTTCATCTAAAAAAGGTCCAGATTCGTCTAATAAGAAATGATTAAACGATTCTACATGGACTAATACTAAGTTTTTATCTTTTAAGATACCATTTAATGTACTTTGATTTAAGTCATCTTTTAATAAGACTGTAGAGGCATCCGTTTTATTAAGTGTTCTAGAATACGTCTCACCGTAAACATTGGTGTAGATATCTCTATTTTTATTGTACTGTATATACCAACTAGGATCCGCTTCAACCACATTTTCATAATCATATCTAAAGCCCAGTAATTGACCAAAATAATAATTATATAAGCCGGCTGTTTGAACCCCATAAAGCGGTCTTTCCGCATAAATGGTCCAGTTTGAATTCATTGAGATATTAAATATACCTAAGGTGGTTAAACTTAAAATAAACCCTGAAATTACAAACATTATATTTAAGGGTTTATAGGAGAAAACAACTTCTTCTTTAATTTTAATAGTTGATTTAGAATAATATCTTCTTAAATAGGTGTAATAAGCTAGTAAGCTAATTGCTGGTATATAAACAACAATCCTAAAATATACCACAAGCTCTTTAAGTGATTCTATTAAAATTGATATACCTAATGTGGTTGCTGGGTTTTTAAATAGTGTCATTTCATAAAGGGAGAATATAGTTTGATAATATTTAGTAAATACCCCTAAACTAAATATTAAAGTGTTCAGTAAAAAGGTAACCACAATTAAAAATACCAATCGTTTGTTGGTTTTATTAAATATCAAACAGCCTATAAAGAAAATAATACTCAGTACAGCAAAATTACCACCGACAGAATTTAACTCAAAGAGTGGGGTTCTTTCGAAAGCTGTTAAATACCTGTTTAGTGGGGCTGTTGTTACAAAATAGGTGTTTGCAATATTTAAAATAAAATACAGCAAGGCAAATATTAATAATTTTTTGTTATGTTTACTCAATTTGAATCACCTATTTCATAGTATAATACATTTCATTTTATTTTGAAAGAAAAAAGGGGTTTTTATCCCCTTTTAGTATTTCTTTTTCTTCATATATAGTATTGTAAACCCAACATTTAAAACAATCACGCTTAACCCAATCACACTTGGAAGAATGCTTTTTTCTTTTGGTTCAACCATAACCCTACCATAATTCGTTTGATTGTCTTTCTCAAACGAATAATAAACGTAACTTGATTTGGTGGCTTCTACATAATTAGTTTCATTCAGTAATATCACTATGTTTTCAGCACTAACCATTAACTTCTCACTTAACCAAGCTTTGATTCCTTCTTGGTCCAAAGTCATTAATACATCATAACTAATAATCATCTCACTACTAGAAAACTCTGGTGGAATCCCGTCCACTACATTAACATAAAATTCATGTGTTACTAGGTTATTAGATTTATCTTTTGCTGAGACAGTAATTGGATACCTACCCGGAATATTTGGGTACTCACCACTAAATGTTATTGAACTTGAAACATCGCCGTCTACGGAGTCAGTAGCTGTAAAATAAGCTTTAATATCGGTTATGTTAATAAGTGGATCAGTTGTATATCTAAATACTTCGAGTGGACCAGAAAAAACTGGTTTTGTCGTATCAATTACATTAATACTAACTTCAAACCTCGATTTATTTAAAGAGGAATCCAATAATTCATAAACGACCTTATAAGTTCCTACAGTATCTATAGAAGAACTAAATGTATCTTCTGCTAAAATCAAATCTTCTACTGTTAAGTTCTTATCATAATTATCTGAAACACTCAACATCGATTTAATACTATCTACCGTCAAAGTATCTTTACCAAGTTCAATCGTATGTGAACTGTTGCCGTTAATGATTGGCGCTGTAACATCAACCAATTTAACATAAACATCATATATCGACGTATTAAATGTTTTATCCGCCACTTCATACCTAACTAAATACTCACCTAGGGTGTTCTCGTTAGGCGTAAATAAATCTGTTTCAATCTTGATGTCATTAGATAATGAAACCACATTATCCGTCACACTTAACTCAGCCATAATATCAGTCGGGGTTTTCTTATTATCAAAATCCATCAAAAAATAACCCACTTTAGGTGTTAAATTGGATTTGGTTGAATAGATTTTTGTGAAATCGGCCACCACGCCTTTATAAAGCATAATACTGGTGGCTGTGTAATCTACACTCTGATTAAAAATTAAAATATGACTAATTCTTAAAAAGTCAGATTCTGAACCAAAAGTTGCGTAAAAATGGTTTCCATCCGGTGTCTTAGATAATTTATACCGGTCAGGTCTTGCAAAACCCCAGTCAATATATAAATAATCTTCCACCGTATTTGGACTACTAAAATACGCTTCTGTATAAAAATCTTTCCCTATCACAAATGTATAGGTAACCTGATCACCAAGTACGTTTGCTGGATTTGCCATTTCAAGCGATCTTGTTCCGCTTAATCCGTCTACTTGATAATCATTAATAATCAAATTAGATAAGTCTATTAAATTCTTTTTGGATTCTTCTGTTGTTGAAGCATCCAGTGTTGTACTACTAAAAACCAATAAAATCCCTACTAGTAAAATCGAATAAATTTTTTTCATTTATTATCACCTCTATTTAATATGTAGAGGGCAAATGAAAAAATTACTTTATTTTATTTTTGCAAATAATCTAACAGGGCTTGAATCACTTTCGATTTTTAGTGGAATTGCAAAAATTTTAAATTCTTTATCTTTGGGTAACTTATCTAAATTGATTGCATTTTCGACAATCAAAATACCTTTATTAAATAATAATTTGTGTAAGAAATAGGGTGCTTCATCAACTGAATCATTGTCTATTACAATAAACTTAATCGGGTACTCTATTAATTTTCTAACAAAACTTTCTTCTAAATAGTGCCCCTCACACTTTATCACAACAACTTCTTCGCCTTGATAATGATAATTCGAACAGTCAACCAATCTAGCTTTCCCAATAAACTGATTCAAATCATATTCACTCATAAGTTTATTATTACTCATATGACTTAACCCATCAATATGCGTTCCCTTATGCATATTGGTGGTTAATAAGTAATCATTATAGCCATCTTTTGCTAAAAACCTAATTTGTTCTAGTGTTAAATTCGGGTCACCATGAAACCCTGGCATTTTATCTTTAATGGTCCTTGTTAAATCAACAATCATATTTCTTTACCATACTGGACTTTAATATGCCCTTCTTCTAGTGCCATTAACATTATCTCGGCGCTTGTAACATTGGTTGCTAATGGGATTGAAAACACATCGCATAATCTTAAGAGCGCTGTAACATCTGGCTCATGGGGTTGGGCAGTTAACGGATCTCTTAAAAACACCACTAAGTCTAATTGTTGTTCTGCCACCATTGAACCAATTTGTTGATCGCCACCTAAAGGTCCACTCTTCATTCTTTTAATTTGAAGATTGGTATTTTCCATAATCAATTTCCCAGTGGTTCCTGTAGCAAATAATTCATGCTCTTTAAGAACCCCTTCATACTTTATAGCAAGTTTAATCATGCTATCTTTCTTTTTGTCATGTGCAATTAATGCAACTCTCATCGTAATCACCTCATTAACATTATAAGGTAAAGTGTTTAAAAGTCCAAACCCTAATTGACTACTTTTTTAAATAAGTCAATAAAAAAAGCCGATTTGGTCGGCTTTAACTAATTTAAATGGCAGGAATACCAGGATTCGAACCCGGACTAATGGTTTTGGAGACCACTGTGCTACCGTTGACACCATATTCCTAAATTAAACGTGCATCACTAATATAGCACACGTTTAATTATTTTACAATCTTAAAATTTATTCTTCTTTATTTTCTTCAACTTTTGCTTCTACTACTTCAGTAGGCGTTGCTTCATAATCCGAATCTCTTTGTTCCACATCATTAATTTGCTTTAAATTTAGATTTTGAGCTGGTTTTTTAACAACTGTTTCAGGTTTTACACCTTGTTTGGTGTAAACATTTTTACTGCTCTTACGTTTTCTAAAGAATAGTAAGTACGTAATTACCGCAGCGATTACTCCAAATATAGCCATATTTCGCCATACAATTGAATTATATTCATTAAACTTATACACATCTACTTTTGTAATATCATAATCAGCTAAATTAACTGTTTCTGGTGTTAAAAGTTCATGTGTGTGTAATACTTCTTGATTTAATTCATCCACTTCAATTAAATTATTCGCAAAATTAATTTTGTATTGTAACGCGGTATAATCAGTTGTGATATTGAATTTACCTTCTAAAGTCTTACTTGCTTCTTTATAAGTTAGTTTATAGTTATTGTCTGCTTCAGCCCAGTTATTAAAGTTACCACTTAAATAAGCATCACCAGTAACATCTTTAGGAGCCCTTACTCTAACAACAACTTCCTTATAGATTTTTGTAGCGCCTTTTGCTTGTTCAGTTGGTGTGGTTGCTACCGCATCAGCTTTAGCGATGAGTTTTGTAGGGTTATGATCTAAATGGTTTAACCCACTAATAATAGCCGCAAGATTAGATTCTTGAGCCGTTAATAATGGTCCTTGTGTTTCATCATAATCATATATTGGGATAATATCAGCTTCAGCGACATTCGGGCGATACCAAATTGCTACATCTAAAATATCATCTCTTAATTCTGGTTGACCTGGGTATAAATTTTCTAGGAACACGTATTGAATTAACCAGTTGTTTTTACCAATTTTGACTAGTTGTTGTTCAAAACTTCCCCCGGTCCCTGTTACTTTAATACTTAGCGCTTGAACATCATTTCCGTCAGCCGTTTCAATGCCTTCTAAATTATCAACAATGACAGTCATCACATTAAAGTCGCCATTGCTTTGTAAAAATGCGTGAAGATTATAAGATACATCTTCAGTTGAAACAGTTTCATTTAAAATATCGGTTGTTAAATAATAACCACGTAACCCTTTAAAATAATCATAGTTTCCCTCAGTAACGGCAGTGTCACCATTAAGCCCAATTGATTTCGTATAAGCAAAATTTCTTGATTGTGTGAACACATTAAGCCCAATTATAATTACGACAAAGCCGAATAATACTCTTCCTAAAAACTTCATTAAAAAACCTCCCTTAATTCCGTACTATACAATGATAACAAAAACTTATCTATTTTCCAAATGCTTTAG
>CAYJBF010000051.1:0-7398 GCA_964368415.1 uncultured Acholeplasmataceae bacterium
GGATGCATTCTATAAAATAAAGATATACTTTACTATATTGGTAATATACAATATCAGTAATAAATATTTGAATTAACTAATAAAACCTAAAGGGGAAATTTATACAATGAAAAAGTTTATGACTATACTATTTAGTATACTATTTGTTTTTGGATTATCAGCTTGTGATAGAGATAAAAATTTTGAACCTATACCAAATGTATTATCCAATTATGCTACGGTTGAATTACGGTTTATGAATTCAGGAAACACCGTTAATGAGTGGAAAACTAAATATCACGATAAAAATAAGTGGGGTTATATTACCTCTAATTTATATGAGAAAATCAACACATTCATCATGAACTATAATAATGTTGAAGATTTATTAAATGATTATTCTAAAATCATGAGAAGTTTAGACTATACCAATACCATCTATTTAAACCTTCATACAACAGGCAGAGAAATTAACATAAATCAATCTGTCACAAAAGAAGATTTAATCAAAGAAATCAATCACTATAAAGACACATCAATTAATTATGACTCATTAGACTTTAATACACATTATATCTCGATGGTCGAAATGTTTATTAATGGTTCTGTTGTCATTGATTCATTGGAGGCTTATAATTCATTAATTTTTGATTTTCCTATTACCATTGAGGAGAACTTCTTCTCTGATTGGTCAATGATTATTGTTGGTGGGTATAGAAGTGTTAGTTTACTTTTAAATAAAGTGGATAGTCTGTTTTATTTAAATGATTCTACTTTAGAAGTTGCCCTTGACTCAAGTGCGGCTTCATTAACATTTACCGATGACCTTAGTTATTATACGGTTATCATTAGTGTTGAAAAGTCTGTTTTAGACAATGTTGATAGAATCATTTCTCATCATCATATAACCTTTGAAGATGGTTCATATTCTGATAGACCCTTTCATAATTCAGTAGATGATATAGAAACAAATGATTATACTGGTTTATATGTATCTTTACCGGCAAAGCGTGTATTTCAAAAAGGAGAGTATATTGATTTAACTGACCTTCAAATTTACATAATTAATAATGAGGGCCAATATGAATATATTCCATCAGGATATGGTATTTCTTCCTTTGATTCAAATAAAGTAGGTATCCAAACTATATATGTATCTTATAAAGGGTTTAATAGATCATTTACCATAGAGATAATAGACTACGATGACTCCTTACAACTTTTATATTCAAATAAACCTACTGTATTTAAGTCTATTTTAGAAGATGGTTATATTGATGATTATGAAACTTACACAAAACTTAACCTAGATTTACAAATCGATGAATCCTTCTTTGAAACTTATTCTTTATATCTCCATCGATATATTAGTTCTAACACTAACCTAGTACGCATGTTAACAAACTATGAAGTCATTAACAACAAATTATACTTACATATCTATAAACCAGAATACTCAGCTGGTGAAGCCCTGACAGAGGGTCAGTTAGTTTTCAAAGTATCAAAAGCATTAAGAAACCTGGATGATACCATTGAATTCATTCATAATAGAAACACCCTTTAACCAAAGAAAAAAGCCACCTTCAATTTAAAGGTGACTTTTTTTATATTAAAATACTTTTCCCGGGTTTAATAGATTCTTTGGGTCTAAGGCTTGTTTAATTGTGCGCATCGCATCAACATTGGCTTTAGGCGTATTTTTTAAGAAATGTTCTTGTTTATATACACCAATGCCATGTTCCGCTGAGATTAACCCGCCTAAACGGTAAATTTCTTGATACAAATCATCAAGGAATCCTTGTCTTACAGCTGGCCAAGTCTCATCTGTATAATTATCTCTAATCATAATAGTATGGACGTTACCATCCCCTGAGTGACCAAAGTTTAATACTTTAACATCGTACTTTTTCTCTAAAAACTTTGTATATTTAATAATTTTTGCAAACTGGTTAATTGGAACTACTTCATCTAACATTTCAAATTTTGTGGTAGCGTATAACCCATATAAAATATAATCTCTCATAACCCACGCATCAACCGCTTCTTCATCTGTTAAAATTAGTTTTTCAACCGCACTACTTGAAATAGCATGAATTTGGTTAATTGTATTATTTAGGGTATTCAAATCATTTCCATCAACGGTTACTAACAAGTAGGCATTCCCTTTTTGAGAGATGAATTTCTTATTTAGTAGTTTTTCACTGTAGCTCATTGATTCTTTATCAAAGAATTCTAATGCGGTAGGAGTATGGCCTTTTGCTAAGATATTAATAACCGTCTCAGTTGCGATGACTTCATCATCAAAAGCGAGTAAGGTGGTTAGATTATAAAGTGGTTTTGGAACAAGTTTTAACATAACTTTTGTAATAATGCCTAATGTACCTTCACTGCCAATAAATAGATCTTTTAAATTATAACCTGACGAGTCTTTAATATTTTTAGATCCTAAAACTAATTTGGTTCCGTTCATTAAAACAACATCTAAGCCTCTTATACTTTGTCTCGTTGTTCCATATTTGACCGCTCTCATCCCACCCGCATTGGTAGAAACATTTCCCCCAATGGTTGATTGTTTAGAAGCTGGGTCTGGTGCATACATTAACCCATTATCTAACGCATACTTTTGTACAGTTTCAATGGTAATACCTGGTTCAACAGTTAAGGTCATGGTTTCTTTATCTAGTTCAATGACTTTATTCATTAAACTTAAGTCCATAATTATTTCATTTCCTAAAAATGGGGTTTGAGAACCAGCAACACCGGTATTCCCCCCACGGGTAATGATTACTAAATTATGTTCATTGGCGTAATTAACAACCTGAATTACTTCTTCTTCAGTAATAGGTTTAACAACACTATGAACTTTAAAATTTGTATTGGGATTTTGATAATCTGATGGAACATCATTTCCAATAAATAATCGTTTCAAATCTTTTATAATATCGGTCATCTTAAACTCCTTTATTGTTCATAAAGTCATTATATTATATATCGGTCATCTAGTCTTAAGATACGCTTAATGTTCTGTTTAACCAGTCTATTATTTAGAAAAAAAGTTCCCGTTTTGGGGAACTATTATAAATGTGTTTTTATAAGCGTTACAATACTTTCTAATTCATCATAATGCAGACAATGACTGCCCTCTTTAAACTCAAAGACTTCGACATTTTTAAGTCTAGAGATGTTTTCATCAATCATTTCTGGGGTAACGATATTATCAACAAGACCTTTGGTGATATAGACTGGACAATTAATTAAATTCATTTGACCATTCCCTTTTACATAAAGATTCGGTTCATCTGATAAATTAAACGTCACCCAACACCAATTAATATTCATTAAACATCGCTGTTTAAGGGATTCTTTCACATATAAATCTAGTAGATTATCTTCTATTTTAGTTTTAATTAAAAGGGTGTTTTCCCAAACATATTTCGCCTTTTCATAATCTTTGTTTTCTAAGACATCAGGGATCCCGCGCATGACAGGGTTAGTTGACATTTCAAGGTAACTATTAAATATTGGGGTTTTTCTTCCTTTAGAGTAATACCCTTTTACAGACATACCTTCT
Source organism: uncultured Acholeplasmataceae bacterium (assembly GCA_964368415.1). Classification (GTDB taxonomy): domain Bacteria; phylum Bacillota_I; class Bacilli_A; order Acholeplasmatales; family UBA5453; genus UBA5409. The sequence continues at coordinate 3,551 of CAYJBF010000051.1, forward strand.
AAGCTAAATAATGATTTGACTAAGTTAGGTTTCAAGATGGCAAGTTCCATCGCAACCCCAAAGCCAGTCGACCATCCTATGACATGAGCTTCTTTAATCTTAAGTTCATGACAAAACAGTACTATATCTTGGGCTAGCTCTTTTAAGGATCTAAACTCTTGATGATAACTTGAATCCCCAAACCCCCTTAAGTCTGGTGCAATTACTCTATACGTATCCATTAGTTGATCCATCAAAGTGACCATATGAACACTTGAGGTTAGGTTACCATGAATTAATAGAATTGTTTTAAGGCCTTTTCCTTTTTCAATATAAAAGAGTGTTTCACCGTTTAATAATTTAACAGACTGTTTTTTATAGTTAATCATAACGTCACTTACTTTCTTATGTTATATAACCCCAAACAACAGGTCTATTAGAAGGGTTCCAATCACTACTCCAACCCTCAGGTTTAGATTCAATCTCAGCATAAATTGTTAAACTTCTATCAAAGTAAAATATGCGCATCCCCATCGTTTCAACACTTCTTGGGATAATGATACTTGGTAAAGAATAAGCACTTAAAAATGCATAATTTCCAATTGAAGTAAGTTGACTGTTCTCTTCAAAGGTAATTGAAATTAAACTGTTTGCCTCATAAAAAGCTCTATCGCCTAAACTTTGAACCGTATTTGGGATATTAATACTTTCTAACTTAATTGCGTACTGAAAGGCTTGGTCTCCAATACGGGTAATACCAGCTGGTAACGTAAGGTTAGTAAGCGATTGAGCGTTATTAAACATATCATCGTTTATGAATTCTAGTTGGCTATTCTCTTCAAAGATAAATGTTTTTAGCATTATGGTATCTTGAAAAGCTCTCACCCCTATCGTTGTAACACTTTGAGGTAATTTAAAACTAATAAGTGATTTTGCTTGATTAAATGCGTCATCACCAATAGATATTAACTGACTGTTTTCTTCTACTGTGAAACTGGTTAATGACGTTAAATTATAAAACGCTTTATTCCCAATTGTTTTCACACTCGATGGCACAAAAATACTAATAATATCATTTCTATTAGCAAATGCATTTTCAGATATTCCAATTACTGGTTTAGATTTAAAAATACTTGGAATTACAACATCCTCATTTTTTCCATTATACCCCGTTACAATAAATCCATCTATATCCTCTAAGAAAATTAACCCTTTCGGATCTTCTTCCCACTTTCCATATAAAGTGATATCACGTGAAGGCATCGTTGTAAAAACATATTCAGTTGTCAATTCTATATCTTGATACCAGCCCATAAATAGATAATTATCTCTTACTGGATTATTTGGGGCAATCACCATTGACCCAAATGGTACTTTTATATCATTTACATTACTACCACCATTTGATTCAAAACGAAGCGTATAACTATTAAGTGCCCATTTTGCATATAAGGTAATATCCTTTGACGGCATCGTTGAAAGAGAATATGCTTGTGTCAATTCAACATCACTAAACCACCCAATAAAAGTATGACCTTCTTTAACCGGATTACTAACATTAGAAATCTCTTTATTATAATCACTTGTAATAGAATCGATTGGATTTCCCCCGTTTGTTTCAAAACGCATCGTATAACGATTAATGTCCCATTTTGCATATAAGGTAATAGCCTTCTTTGGCTTAACTTCAAACAAATAGATTTCATTGAATGATTCATCTAAATACCACTGATTAAACGTATATCCTTCTTTAGTAGGACTAATTGGTTTTACAAGATCCTCTTTTGTTTGAATCGTAATTGCTTCAATTTCTGAACCACCATTACTATCAAAAGTGATGATTACTTCTTTTTCATTACATCCCGTAACGAATAAAACAGTAATCATTAATAGAAAACTTGTTATACCAGCCTTAAAAAGCTTGTTCATATTATATTCCTCCCCTAAAACCCGTTAATAAGATAGTATCAAAAAATCCAGTAAATGTAAAACCTTAACTGCCATTTATATAGAAAAAAGATGAGATTATCCATCTAATTTCATCTTTTTATACTAGTCTCTTATTTAAATGTCTTCCCGTATAAAGCTTTTTCTAAAATAAGTTTCATATCTTCGACTAAAGGTAGTCTTGGATTGGCAGTTGAACATTGGTCTTCATAAGCTAAATAGGCAATCTTTTCTGTATTTTCTAAGAAGTTTTTTTCATCAACCCCTTGAGCTAAGAAATTCATTTCAATTCCTAAGGATTTACCTAAATTATGACAAGCTTCTGCAAACATTTTTACCCCTTCACTCATAGAGTTTGGTTTTAATCCAATGGCCAGAGCTAACTCATAATACTTTTGATCAGCAACGAAGTTTTTATACTTAGGCCAAGTAGATAATTTTGCTGGAATTTCACCATTATATAAAACTACATAAGGTAATAATATTGCGTTAATTCGACCATGCGGGATATGATAAAATCCTCTAACTTTATGCGCCATTGAATGTGAGATACCTAAGAAAGCATTCGCAAAAGCCATCCCAGCCATGGTCGATGCGTTATGCATCTTTTCTCTAGCTTCAAAATCATTCCCATTATCGTAAGCACGTTTTAAATATTTGAAAACCATTTTTATTGATTGTAACGCTAATGCATCGGTATAATCACTCGCAAGAACTGAAACATAGGCTTCTACCGCATGGGTTAGGACATCCATACCTGTATCAGCAGTAACTGATTTTGGTTGGGTAATCGTAAGAGCTGGATCAATGATTGCTACAGTCGGGGTTAATGAGTAATCCGCAAGTGGGTATTTCTTAGAAGATTCACTATCGGTAATTACCGCAAACGGTGTTACTTCACTACCAGTGCCTGAGGTAGTTGGAATACATACCAGTTTTGATTTTCTACTTAAATCTGGGTATCTAAACGCACGTTTTCTAATATCCATGAACTTTGTTGTTTAGATTAAGTTATGCTTTTTTAACAAACTCACTTTTTAAATTCATATTGCCAAATCCAGGAATACGGCATGAGATATTATGATCTCCATCTTGAATTTTAATGTTATCTACTTTAGTCCCCTGTTTTAAAGGGTTAGATGCCCCTGCAACCTTTAAATCTTTAATCACAATCACCGAATCTCCATCAATCAGTTTATTGTTATTGGCATCTAAAATAAACACTTCTGGGTTTTTCTCCCATGAGTATTGACATGCTGAACAAACCAACATATCTCCATCTTCATAACTGTACTCAAATCCACAACTTGGACAATTCATTTAAATCTTACTCCTTTATTACTTTATATTTTTTTGGATTCAGTATCTTTTTATTATTTAAAATATCAATAATCAAAATCTACTAATCGAAAGTTGGTTTCATTATACCATTTAAACGATTAATATAAAAATTCATCCAAAGATGATGTTTCGGTAATCATACTTTAATATAGTGATAGCCTTCTTTTTGAAGTAATATGATCTTAAATACACCACTAGATGTTATTTTTGTTCCATCTAATAAATCATCTGAATTAACCTTATAAGACCTCATACTATTAGAACAGATATAGTAGTGAACTTTATCATTAATAATGGTGTCTTCTCCTTTAACAAATGATTTGATTGCCAAATCATTGGCAACCACACTAATAGAGATGGTTCCATCTTCTTTTAATATATTATTAATGTTATTTTGCATACGTTTAATTTGATTTGAATCACTAACATGTAATAATACTTTCATAAATTCTCCTTTTTTCAAAGATATATTTGATAATTACTTTCTTCTTTGAGATATGGTGTGTTTAAGATTTTTAAAACTTCATCTAAACAAATATATTCACCTATTATAGGTATTTTCATGCCGTTAATAATATAAT
>CAYJBF010000052.1:0-7312 GCA_964368415.1 uncultured Acholeplasmataceae bacterium
TTTTATAAGTTCTTCTTTTAATATCTCTTGAGCTTTGATTAGTTCAAGCTCTTTAGATTGATTAAAAGAACTTAACTCTTGTTTAAGGGCAAGTATTTCTTTTTCTTTATTAGAAACTTTTTCAGTATACGTGTTTTCTAACTGTTGGCGTAGCAAGCGTTGATCGCTTTCTTTTTGTTTAGCTAGTATTTCTAGTTGTTTATGAATCTCTTTATCGAACTCTGTGTTTCTAACTTGATTAACAATGTTTAAATAACTTGATTCATCAACTTTAAATACTTGTCCGCAGTGCGGACATTTAATTTCATTCATGGGGATACCTCCATTTGTATTATATACCATTAGTATAACCTAAATCGGAGTATTAAAAAAGATGAATCTGGTTAAATTCATCTTTTTACTTAATTATATTAATTTATCTATTAACTGTTTATACAATATAATTAGCCTTGGGGTGTATACATTATACATTTTGACAATAACAATTAATAAAACAGCTCGTTTTGTTAAAATATTCGTAAATAAAATTAGTATATAAACACTTTATTTCAATGTTTGCATTGCAAATTAGTGTATAAAATTATAAAAATATCTATCATATTTGATTTTTCATCAAATAATCGATTTTTAAAAATTAAAACTTTAATACTGTAAACTTATTCATACTTTATCTGCTCACTTTCTATGTATTTTCAATTTCATTCTTTAATACTTTATTAGAATAATGAGTGATATCATCAGTCTTACTTATATGTCTTAATAACTTTTTATTTGGTTTAAGTCTTGTCAATACATAATAATCTATTTGATTAATATTATCATTATCTAGTACTTTAAGAGCCCTTTTCGCTACATTCTTAGGTGTTCTAGAAAATAGTAAGACTAAAGGACTTATCCACCTAATGTATTTAGGGATCACTGTCTTTACAGCATTGGTATATACTATTTTAGGATCAAATACTTTAATACTAATCTTCTTATTATTTATAGAGGTTAAATATAAATTAAAAGCAAGCTTTGATAGCCCATAAGATTTAATCTTAGAGGCATCCTTCATATTATCTAGTATATCAAAGCTAATTGATCTAGGGATTGCCATAGTCGACGTATAGAAAAGAGTTGGACTACTAGATTTTAAAAGTAATTCTAGTAGTAATTCATTTAATAAGTAAGGCGAAATAAAGTTCACCATGAGTGCTGGGTGAACTTTATTGCCATTTGGTTTTAATAATGCGCCAGCATTATGAATAATGACATCAATTACTTCATACTTTTTCTTTATAGTATCTACTGCTTGATATACAGATTCTATATTACTGTAGTCACAAACCACATAATCAATATTAGGATTGTTTGAATCGTTTATTAAATCATCTTTTAAACTTTTTAATAATGATTCGTTTCTTCCTAATAAAATTAACTGGTTATTAGAAGCCAGTAAATTACTTAATTGTTTACCTAATCCGTTTGTTGTCCCTGTAATAAGAATTGTCTTATTATTCATGTTTAACTCCCTATTTTGAGTAAAATAAAAGTGCTCAATAAAAGCACTCTAATTACTAATGTCCCATTGAGGCATCGCTATCCACACCCACAATAAACTTATGGCTGCTTCAGTCAAGACCTGACCAGGTTCGCTTACGATAAGTTGAATAGCGATGCCTCAAGGGGAGATTACTTTTCCCTCAAGTTTTTAAAGAAGTCTTGAATCAATGTTTTTGATTCACTTTCTAGTATACCACAAGTTACTAAAACTGTGTGATTAAAATTGTTTTCATATAAATTAAATAGGCCGCCCAGTGCCCCGGTCTTAGGATCAGTTGCTGCGTAATAAACATGTCTCATTCTCGCTTGCATAATAGCTCCAGCACACATCGGACATGGTTCAAGGGTGACATAGAGATCACAGTCTTCTAAACGCCATGAACCAATAACTTTATTGGCTTTTTCAATGGCCAGTATTTCTGCATGAGCAGTTGTGGATTCTTTTTCTACTCTTTTATTATGGGCTCTTGCGATAATCTTATCTTGATAGACTATTACACACCCAATTGGTACTTCATCTTTAAGAGAAGCTTTCTTAGCTTCTTTTAAAGCTTCATTCATATAATACTCAGGTGTATTCATTATAGTTTTTTTGTTGGCTTATCTAGAACCTCATGATAATCTCTGGCTCTTGGTTCATAAGATTCACTTGCCCCTACTAGAACAACCGGATCATGATAAGAAGTAGGTTTACCGTTAATTAATCTTTGGGTTCTTGTTGCTGGTTGACCAGACTTAACACAGATTGCGGTGAGTTTGGTGACAAACTCCGCAATGGATAACAACTCTGGCATTGGACCAAAAGGTTCACCTCTAAAGTCCGTATCTAGTCCGCCAATAATCACTCTTATCCCTCTGTCAGCTAAATGCTGAGCGACCGGTACAATCATTGGATCTAAAAACTGGGCTTCATCGATAACAACACTATGGGTATCTTCTTGAACAAAGTCTAAGATCTCTTTTGCTTCACTAATGTTAATCGATTTCGCTTTTGTTTTATTATGAGAAACAATCTCATCTACCGAATATCTGTTATCAATAACTGGTTTAAACACCAACACGTTCTTTTTAGCATATTCAAGTCTTCTAATTCTTCTTATAATCTCTTCCGTCTTACCAGAAAACATCGGGCCACAAATCACTTCAACCCATCCCCCAAATAATGGTTGATGCATAATACCACCTCTTCATATATTAAGTATAATTTCTTTAATCTTTTATTACAAGATTATTTTTAAGTATGTTAATTTTGACAAAAAAGAACCCTCTTTTTTTGAGAAAAGAGGGTACTAATTATTTTTTATCTTTGTCGATACCGTAACGCTTGTTGAATCTTTCAACTCTACCAGCTGCTTGAGTGTAAGTATCTTGTCCTGTATAGAATGGATGGCAGTTTGCACATGTATCAACAGTAATCTTGTTTGCTGTTGAACCCATTTCATATTCAGCACCACAGGTAACACATCTAAGAGTTATTACTTGGTAATTTGGATGAATTTTTTCTTTCATTGCATTTTCTCCTTCCGCCATGGACATAGGTTCCATAGTAAGTTTGCTAAAATATTATAACATAGAAATAACATTTGTCAAATACTTTTTATGTAGTAATATAGAATGAATTAATTTGCTTTAACGTTGTTTACCATGGTATTAATTTTGTCTAACCAGGCTTGTTCAAAATTGGCTAAAGGTGTCCCTTTATATTTAATAATATCGGTCTCTTTAGGCATCGGATAATACGTTGAATTCGCGTAAGCCCAGCTGTTTAACCAGGTATCATCACTACCTAAATGGCTAACGATTTTATCGTAAGCCTTTTGTAGTGGGGTAGCATACCCAACCACTGAAGCATTTTGATAGGCATTTTCAGGATCTAACATAAAATCAATAAATTCATGGGCGATATCCACGTGTCTGGCCTTTTTAGGAATTACTAAAAAGTCCATAAATGCGATGGTATCATCAGGTACATATATATCGAAGTCTATCTCATCTAAAGTATACCCATCATCAATCTTAGTATATAACATATCTAAAAAGTCACCAGTATATACAAAAGCTAAGTCTAAGTTATTCGCAACAATCCCTTTTTTAAGGGTATCAAAACCCCATTCAGTAAAATTGGTTTTTGTTAAAGTATCAAAGGCTAAATCTAATAGCGCATCACTAATTTCATTTGGACCATAACCATTATAAATATTCGATACCGCATACGCATACCTTGATACATTATACATCCCGATTCTTGTGCCAGCAGGTCTTTTATCTTCCTCAAATAATGTCTTCCAGGCGTTTTGTAATACCGCTTCTTCTAGCCCAGCTTTTTCGGTTGTATACATTAACCCAAACGTTCCCCAAAAATAAGGTACCCCGTAAGCTTCATTGCCTTCAAACATTTCGGACTGAATGCCTACGACCCCTTCCATATAAGGGTTATTTACTGGGTCGTAATTAGAGAGTTTACTATAGTCTATCGGTTGGACTAAATTTTTTTGAACCATTTTTTCTAACATATAATCGGATGGGACAACCAAATCATAAGCGGTGGTACCGCTTTTGATTTTAGAATAGAAAAGTTCATTGGAATCAGCAATACTAATAACAACTTCATAACCCGTCTTTTCTTCAAAGGCTTGGACGACCTCATCGTTTATGTATTCGCCCCAGTTTAAGATGAGTAATTGGTTATTTCGATCACAGCTAGGAAGTACAAACAGTAGAGGGATTAATAATAACGTATAAAATTTCTTATTTAGTTTCATGTTTAAGCCCTTTTCTTTTTCCAATGAAATTCTTTCCTAAAACGAGTCCTAAAGTAACCACCGTTAAAAGCGTTGAATAAGCATATACTGCTGGGGTTAATGATCTTCTACCAATTGAACCGTAAACCCAAATTGATAAATTATCAAATCCGTTTCCGGTAGTATAGTAAGATATCACAAAGTCATCTAAACTCATCGTAAATGCCAGTAACATCCCACTAAATATTCCTGCCTCAATGGCAGGGATAATGATTTTTCTTAATGCCTTAAATGGTTTAACCCCTAAGTCTAGGGCAGCCTCCATAATAAATGGATCAATTTCTCTTAATTTGGGTAATACACTAATAATGACATAAGGTAATGTAAAGAATAAGTGGGCAATAATTAACGTGATTGGCCCAAAGATATAAGGAAATATTGGTAATACCAGCGAGAAGATTAACATTAATGAAATCCCTGTCACAATATCCGCATTTAATAATGGGATATTGTTCAGTAACATAATTCTATTTCTCTTTTTCGTTTCTAAACTATGAATCCCTACCGCAATTAAAGTCCCAAAAAGGGTTGCTAGAGCTGTAGCGGTAATACTTACAACAAATGTATTAATAATAGAGTTTCTTAGCTGTCTATGACTAAATATCTCTGTATACCATTTAAATGTAAATGATTCAAATGAGGTTATATCTGAACTGGTATTAAAAGACTGTAAGGCAATGGTAATAATCGATAGATATAACATTACTACAACAATCCCTACAATAATCCAGCTGATCACTTTATAGACTTTGTTTAAAACCCGGTAGTCTTTATAGCCATAATCTTCGAGTTTCGCTTTTGGATAATTTGTCATATTAGCGTTTCTCCTTCTTTGTCCATCTTATTAATAATTAAGATTGACCCTAAAATAAAGACCAATATAATAATCGCTATTAAAGACCCAAAGTTATAATTCATATTTCTAAATGACTCTTCAATAATATTACCAATTAAAACAATGTTTCCTTTTCCTAGGATTTGCGGTATCGCAAATCCAGATAAAGTCGGTAAAAACACCATAATTGCGCCGCTTGTTAAACCTTTTAAGGAAAGCGGGAATAAAACCTTCCAAAACTTTCTAATGTTGGTTAAACCTAAATCTAGGGCCGCTTCTTCTAATGAATATGGGATTTTTTCTAGTGCCGTATAAACCGGTAAGATCATAAATGGTAAGTAAGTAAATACCATTCCAATAATTACCGCTAAAGGACTGCCTTTAATCCCAATAGAGAAATTAAACCCAATATTACTTAAAATATCCGTTAAGATATTATTATGTTCCATAATATTACCTAGAGCTTCTGTTCTAAGTAATAAATTAGACCACATCGGTAATATCAGTACCGTTAATATTAATAATTTATTGTTTAAGTTTGATTTAAATAACCTGTACGCAACAAAGTAGCCAATCACTGCACATAATATTGTTGTTACAACCGCATAGAATAAAGAGTTAAGAAAAGCCGTAATGGTTGATTTTTCTAGAAGCAAACTAAAGCTTTCTAAAGAAAAATAAAACTCATCAAAACTCACACCCTCTGATTTAATAAATGCCAGTACAAACATTACTACTACTGGTAATAATGCCAAAACAATCAACCACGTTAAATAAGGTATTGATAGTTTTTTAAACGTTTTGTTCATTACTTTCAACCTTCATTAAATGAATTTCATATGGGTCAACCTTTAATCCAATGGGTTGACCCACTTGATAGTTTTCATAGGTGTTAACCATTAAATTAACGCCCTTAACATCCACTTCTAATTCATTATGAACCCCTTTGAATATGACAGAGGTTACAGTACCTTCTAATTTCGCTTTATCAATATCAACGACGTCCCAGTCTTCAGGTCTTATAACCACATCGACTGGTTCATTATCATGAAATGTGTATCCAACACAGTCAAAGTTAACCCCTAAGAAATTCACCATATCCTTTTTAACATAAGTACCAGAGAAAATATTAGTTTCCCCAATGAATGTTGCGACATAACGGTTAACCGGTTCATTATAGATCTTTCTAGGGGTTCCTAGTTGTTGAATGATTCCGTCTTTCATTACCACAATTCTATCACTCATGGTCATGGCTTCTTCTTGGTCATGGGTGACAAAGATAAATGTAATCCCTAGTTTTCTTTGCATCTCTTTAAGCTCGTACTGCATGTTTTGTCTTAGCTTTAAATCTAAGGCAGCTAAAGGTTCGTCTAGTAATAAAATATGGGGTCTATTAATGATTGCTCTTGCTAAGGCAACCCTTTGTTGTTGTCCCCCACTCATTTGGGTAATTCTTCTTTTTTCATAGCCTTTTAGACTCACTAAAGAAAGTGCTTCTAAAACACTTTTTTCGATATGTTCATTAATTTTCTTCTTTATAACTTTTTTAGTTATTTTTTGCTGGGGAGTTTCGCTTAAAATCTCAGCCGTTAATTTATCGGTCCCACCATAAAAATTAACTAAATAGTCAAAGGGGCGGTTATTTAATCCAAATGCCACATTATCACCAACATTTAAATTAGGAAACAGTGCGTAACTTTGAAACACGGTATTAATCGGTCTTGCATAAGGTGGCAAATCATTAAATACTTTTCCTTCAATAATGATATTGCCTGAGGTTGGTGTTTCAAACCCACCAATCATTCTTAAGGTTGTGGTTTTCCCGCAACCACTTGGCCCAAGCAAAGTAATAAATTCATTTTCATAGATTTGTAGACTAATATGATCTACAATCACTTGTTCATCAAAACTTTTGGATACCTGATCCAATTCAATTATCACCCTATTTGTCAATTACGTACCCTCCTGTAATCATAATTTACAAGAATAAATTATAGGCTAAAAAAAATATTTTGCAATAGTTTTTACCCCAATTTTAAAAATATTTTTTAAGTATCTTTTATAGCCCCATTTTTTACGTTAGGTCTCGGATTAACTTATGGTCCAATTAAAGCCGATATCTCATTTTAAA
>CAYJBF010000053.1:0-7091 GCA_964368415.1 uncultured Acholeplasmataceae bacterium
TTTTGTGACGGTTGACCCCGCAGCGATAAAGACATTATCAGAAATATTTAATGGGACAACCATATTGACATTACATCCAATAAATACATAGGAAAAAAAGAATCATTTAATGGACTAAATGATTCTTTCTTTATCATTATTATAATAAATCTCTGTATTTTAGTCTTGGTTGTCTTGCTGCTAAAACTTCATCTAATCTTCTTACAATAGTGGTATGTGGTGCGGTTTTCACTATTTCCGGATTTTCTCTTGCTTCTTTAGCAATTTGCTTCATCACAGAAATGAAATGATCTAAAGTTTCTTTAGATTCCGTCTCAACTGGTTCAACCATTAATGCTTCATGGAATAAAAGTGGGAAATAAATGGTTGGTGGATGCACCCCATAATCAAGGAGTCGCTTTGCAACATCCAAAGTCTTTATACCCGTGGATTTATCTTTTAACCCATCAAAAACAACCTCATGCATACAAACATCTTCAATTGGAAGTAAGTAATCATCTTTTAATGATTCTTTAATATAGTTAGCATTTAACACAGCATAACTACCCACTTTTTCTAAATTGTTTTTACCAAGAGTTTTAATATAACTATTGGTTCTTACAATCACACTAAAGTTACCATAAAATGCCCCAATTTTACCGATTGAATGTTTTGGTGTATAGAATTTATAAGTTTTATCTTTGATAACAATAGGTCCTGGTAAATATTCAATTAAGTCTTTAGAAACCCCAACTGGACCAGCCCCTGGACCACCACCACCGTGTGGTGTAGAAAATGTTTTATGAACGTTTAAATGGACTATGTCAAAGCCCATGGTTCCCGGTTTTGCATGACCTAATAAAGCGTTGAGGTTAGCCCCATCATAATAAAGTAATCCCCCTTTATCATGTACAATTTCACACATCTTTAGGATATCTTTTTCAAAAATACCTAAAGTGTTTGGATTGGTCAACATGATTCCAGCAACTTCTTCAGTCATTAATTCTTCTAAGGATTCAATGTTTACAGTCCCATCATGATTTGACTTGACTTCCACTACATCATATCCAGCAACGCTCGCACTAGCAGGATTAGTTCCGTGGGCACTATCTGGAACAATAATCTTGGTACGCTTAACATCACCTTTTAACGCGTGATATTGTTTAATAATCATTAAACCTGCTAATTCTCCCTGGGCCCCCGCAAACGGTGCTAAAGAGAAGTTTGCCATACCTGTTATTTCTGATAACATTTGAGCTGTTTCATGTAAAATTTGTAAGGCCCCTTGAGAAGCACTTTCAGGTGTTAGTGGGTGTAGCTGACTAAATCCAGGTAAAGCGGCCATTTGATCATTAATTTTAGGGTTGTATTTCATGGTACAAGACCCCAAAGGATAAAATCCGGTATCAACCCCAAAGTTCTTCATCGAAACATTGGTGTAATGTCTTGCAACATCACCTTCAGTGACTTCAGGTAATTCAAGAGTATCTCTTAATAAATGTTTTGGTAGGTTACTTAAATTATTGGTTTCATGTTTTAAATCATTACCTCGTCTAGTAGGGGTAGATAGTTCAAATATAAGTTTATCGTACAACATCAACTAACACCTCCACAAATTGATCAATTTCTTCTTTACCGTATTTTTCAGTTACCGCAAACAATAATTTATTATTGTGTATATTAAGGCCTGTTAAAAACCCTTTTTCTAATAATTTTTCTTCTACTTCTTTAACATTAAAGTTTGCTTCTAAAACAAATTCCTTAATAAAGTTATCATCATGAACAGTGTTAAATAATTTTGTTTGTAAAAGTTTTTCTTTTAAATAATGACTATTCGTGTAGGCTTGTTCATTAACCGCTTTTAAGCCACTTGGACCCATTAACGATAAATAAACCGTTACCCACAAAGCATTTAATGATTGATTTGAACAAATATTAGAATTGGCTTTAGCTCTTCTAATGTGTTGTTCTCTAGCTTGTAATGTTAATACAAAAGCCCGTTTACCATCAATATCTTTTGTAACCCCACAAATACGTCCCGGCATTTTTCTTGTTAATGCTTCAGTAGTAGCCATGTATCCAACATAAGCCCCACCAAAAGATAGTGGTAAGCCTAGACTCTGTCCTTCACCGACCGCAATATCTGCGCCATAACTTCTTGGTGTTTTTAATACACCTAAAGTAGATGGGTCACTATTAACGATAAATAAACCCTTGTTCTCATGAACAATATTGGATAGAATTTCATAAGACTCAATTAGGCCGTAATAGTTTGGTTGTTGAACAATTAATCCCGCATAATCTTCTTGTTCTTTTAAAGATTCTAAAGAGGTATAACCATTTTGTTCTTCAATTAAAATCACTTCAATATGACGGAATTTTGCATAGGTTTGAATAACCTCAATAATACTTGGGTTAACTGTTTTACTCACTAATATTTTATCTTTTCTTGTTTGACTGGTTGCCATAAACATAGCTTCCGCTGTTGCGGTTGCACCGTCATAAACACTCGCATTGGCAACATCCATCCCCGTTAATTCACAAATATAAGATTGGAACTCAAAAATATATTGTAAAGTGCCTTGAGAGATTTCAGGTTGATAAGGCGTATAAGAGGTCATAAATTCACTTCTTGAGATTAATGGATAAATCGCACTTGGAATAAAGTGATCGTATGCACCAGCACCTCTAAACACTTGTAAATGTTTGTTTTTATTAGATATTAGCTGCATGTTTCTAATCAAGTCAAGTTCAGAAAAACCATCTTTCAATTGAATCGAGGCTTCTTTTTGAATTTGATTTGGAATTGGTTTAAAGAGTTCATCAATCTGTTTTAAACCAATTCTTTTCAACATCAGTTTAATATCTTCTTCCGTATGGGGAAAATATTTAAACATCGTTTTATTCTTTCTTTAAATCAGCTAATTCACTTACATCGAAACCTTCGATTTCGATTAAGAATTGCACCAAAGGATCTTGATTTAATAATTCTGGGGAATCATTTAAAGCTTCATTGATTGCAACTACAGTTCCACCAATTGGCATATAAATGTCACTTGCTGCTTTAACTGATTCTACAGCACCAAATGCTTCACCCTTATCAAACTTGTCACCAACACTAGGTAGGTCAATAAATACAATATCGCCTAACTCCCCAACTGCATGTGTAGAAAGTCCAATGGTTGCTTTATCCCCTTCTACTTTTACCCATTCGTCTGTTTTTGTGTAATATCTCATACTTTTCACCTCGCGTAATTTTTCTTTATGTATGACTTTTTTCTTAATCGTGCTTTAACACGCTTATTTCTAATTTCAATTTCAACTTCATCACCAATTTTATAAGATGAATCAATTAAACCATTCGCATAACTATCTTTAGTGCCTGGAATCATAAACCCACTGGTAATATAACCAACCCATTTATCCCCATCATAGATATCATAACCTTGTCTTGCGATTCCTTTATCCAATAAAATCATTCCAAATACACGTTTTTCTGGTTTATTGGTTTTTTCTCTTAATAAAGGTTCTTTTCCAATAAAGGTTTCTTTATCAAAATCAACAGCAAACCCCAGTCCCGCTTGAATCGGGTTAATATAACTGGTTAATTCATGCCCATATAAAGGTAGTCCAGCCTCAAATCTTAAGGTGTCTCTTGATCCTAACCCACAAGCAACCACACCCACTTTTAGTAATTTATGGGTTAAATCAACAATATCTTCATGGCCCCCATAAATTTCAAAACCGTCCTCACCAGTATAACCACTTCTTGAGACAATAAATTTACCATCATACTCAAATGTCATAAACGTTAAATCTTTAATATCCATGACTTTTTTAAGTTGTTCTAAAGCCATAGGTCCTTGAACGGCAATCGCTGAGATTCTTTCACCTTCATTGACAATCTTAACATCAAACTTTAAAGTTTCATTTATTTTGACTAAATGATTAAAAACTTCATCTTGATTGGATGCATTACAAACAAGATAAATAGATTCACTATTATACTTATATGCCATCATGTCGTCAATAGCGCCACCATCATCATGACACAATATTTGATATTGCATCCCGAAATCAGCACATTTATCAATGTTGTTGGTAGACACATAGTTTAAGAACTTAGATGCGTCTTTCCCTGTTAAACTAATTTCCCCCATATGAGAAATATCAAATAACCCTGATTGGTTACGTACCGCTAAATGTTCTGCGATAATACCTGAAATATGAACAGGCATATAATAACCACCAAATTCAGTAAATGAAGCATTTAAATTTTTAAATGTTCCATATAGTGGGGTCACTTTTGCCCCAATAGGTACATCATTCATTTTCTTCTCCTCGTATTAAATTATATAATTCTATACTACTCATGCCTTCAATAAAGGCACTAATTTCCATTTTATTAAGTTTTTCTAATAATGCTTCATCGATACTTAATCCTTTAAGCTCGTTGATCAAAACCGTAAGGTTTGCCATACTGAAGAAATCCCCGAAAAATTTAATATCTTTAATTTTATTATTTTTAACCGTTAAATGAATCTCAATTTCACCATACGGATATTTCTTTTTTCTTTTTATATCATAAGGCGGATTTTTTCCATAAATCCATTCTTTTGTTTCAAAAGGTTTACGGTATTTTTCTAATTTTGCTTCGTCTTTTTTAGTTAAAATATAGGTATCTTGGTTTAAAAATGTATGTAGGCGTTGTCTAAAATCTTCCAAATCAAGCCCAACAAACGCTTTTAAATTGGTAACCCGACTTCTAACTGAGGTAACCCCCTTAGATTGCAATTTTTCTTTTGAAGGATTTAATACCTTAGAAAGAACTGTCATATCGGTATCATATAAGATTGTTCCATGTAATGCTTTTCCTAAATGGGTTTGATAGTAAGCATTACCAGAAAACTTAAACCCATTGACAGTCAAGTCATTTCTTCCTGTAAATTCAGCCTTTATCCCAAATGTCTCTAAAAAGTCTTTAATTAAATTTAATGACTGAATATACATTTCATCTTTGGTCATTTTATTAGAGATAAAACTGTATTTGATACACCCTGGATCACTAAAAACAGCACCGCCTCCAGAAGGCCTTCTATAAACATCAACATTAAATGTTTTAAGGGCATCAAGATTAATTTCATTTTCTAACAATTGGTTCTTACCAATAATCACCGCTGGATGAACATTCCATAAAAAACAAATGTCGTCATCAAATTTTTCTAATAGTTCTAATGACACACTTTCAAGGGCAAAGTAGAAAGGGTCATATTGTCTACCATATTTAGTTAAATCAATATATTTCACTTATGTTTACCGCCTTTTTTAAAGTGCTTACTAACCGTTCAATTTCAGCCAACTTAATCGAGGATAATGCAATTCTAATTCCCTCATTAGTAGGGATAACATAAACACCCATTTGTTTTAATGTTTCTGTTAATTTAAGTGGGTTTTTGGATTTTACTGTTATGAAAAAACCATTAATATACGTATAAAAATTTATCTTTTCGTCATAACAAAGCCCCATAAACTTATTGGCTCTCGTATTTATTAATAACCGCGCTTCTTTTTGGTCCTCATCTAAAATACTTTTATGAATAACTTCATTGAGTAGTAATACGCTCATGCTATTAGGCGCACCGTAAATGGCTGAGGCAAAACTTTTAACCGTTTTTTCAAACACATCTACTTTATTTTCATTGGTATTCATATACAACAAGGCACCCATTCTAAACCCGTATACCCCAAACGATTTAGATCCACTAAAGGCAATGTATGTATCAACTTCAGATTGATACATTTTTAGTATCGGTAATAGTTGTTCAAAATAAGGATATTCTGTATAATCCATGTAGGCAACATCAAATAAAACGCTTATCTGTTTATTCAGTGACATTTCATTTACCAGTTGTGCGAATGTTTCATGTTCAGATAAACTCATAGAGTACCCGGTTGGATTATGGCACGGATCATTAACAACAATCATAACAGTTTCTTCATTTGATTCTATTATATTATTCTTTAAATTTTCAATATCAAAGGCGCCATTTTTTAATAAGTTATAGCACCCAATATTCTTACCAGCTACTGCTGCAATTTGATCATATTCATTCCACCGAATTGAAGGTACAAAGATATGAGACCCTTTAAAATACTTAAACGCGATATAAAGAGCTCCAGACCCACCACTTGTCCAAGTAGAACCAATATGAAAGTGATTAATAAATTCATCAAGCTTGGTTTTAAATAAATACTGATACAAGCTATTTTTATATAAAACACCACCGTCTTGTGGCAAGTAATCTCTAGCAACCATAATATCTATGTCACCCAAAGCCTCATCTACAGCGCCAAAACGGAATAATTCGCCACTTTCATCTAACAAAACACCCAAAGTCGCATTTATGACTTTCGGGTCGTTACTTTTTGCTTTTTTCGCTTCTTTTGATATTTGTAATATATCTACATCGAGATTAGAAAATTCCAACTACATCACCTTAGTTAAATTATATCATATTAGCTAAAATTCTAAAGCGATTACCAAAAAAATCAAACATTAACATATTTTCTTATATGATTGATTATTATATGGTTATAAAAGTGTTTCACTTGATACGTAAAGATAGTTTTAATTTATAATTTCTCATACCATAGAATCAAATATAAAAAAACACCACTTCAATTGATGTAACAGTGGTGTTTTTATTAACATAAATATTAATTATATAATTGTTTGATCTTCGATGATTTTTTTTGCGTTTTCTTTAAATAATATATTTGCATACTGGACACCATACTTTTTCTTCACTCTTTTATAAGCTTGAAATAAAGTGTTGTTTCTTCTTGTAACATCGTGGGTATCACTGGCAACATAATCTGCTAACTTATTTTTAAGTAAGTATTTTGCGATCTTGTTGTCTTTTTTAACACTGCTTAAACCAAGGACTGAATTTGAATTAAGTTGTAATTCAGCATATTGTTTAATTAGCATATAATCTTCTTTTGTCAGATAATGGTACCTCTCAATGTGTGCAACAATCGGTTTATATCCCTTTAGACTTAGGTTATAACAGATTTCCTCGATTGGATTTTCCAGGACAGTATCAAACTCA
>CAYJBF010000054.1:0-6948 GCA_964368415.1 uncultured Acholeplasmataceae bacterium
TCATTATTCAGTTTTCAAAGACCTAATCTGCGCTTTTAGGCGCTTTTATATAATAACATAATTAAGACGGACTTGTCAACCAAAGAAAACAAGTTTTTCTTTTACTCTGTATTTATATAAGCGGGCTGTGAAGCGACCTTTCTTATTCTATCTTAAATAATTTGAGTTGTCAACAATAAAATGAAGAATTTATTTTTTTATTGTTTTATTGTTAAAACAGGTTCTTTAATCACTTGATCCGTTCAATTTTCTTAATGTAAATTTGTATACTATATATAACCCCATATACGTATACGCGCGCATTCATTAATATAATTTAATAATAGGTAAAAAAAAGACTTCTCTAGGAAGTCTTGTGCCTTATAAAGTGGTGGAGGGGGACGGTTTCGAACCGCCGAACCCGTAGGGAGCAGATTTACAGTCTGCCGCGTTTAGCCTCTTCGCTACCCCTCCGTTTTATGGCTGCTTTATTATTTTATCGTAATAGAGAATAAAAAGCAACCCATAATTTGATTATCTAGTCAAAAAGTCAAAAACGTGTCTATTTTAATCGGAAAGCAAAATAATTACTTATCTTGCTTAATCTTCTTTTCTAATTCGTATTTAGGGATCATTACTTCTCTAGAACACCCCGTGCATTTAATTTTAATATCGGCGCCAGTTCTAATAACTTCCCAACTAACTGAACCACATACGTGTGGCTTTTTAGTGGTTACTATCATACCTAATTCGAATTTCATTGGATAAGACGGCTTAATAAATCTTCAAGTTCTTCTTCGTTTTTAACTTTAATCGTTACTTTCTTATCTGTAACAACAGCCTTATAACCAAAATGTTCTTTTAAGTCTTTTTCATATTGAGTAAAGATATAAGGTTTTGGTTCACGGGCTTGCTTATTTGTTTTTGTTTCTGTTTGAGAAATCGCTTCAATTTGTCTAACACTTAAATTTTGACTAACAATTCTTAAGGCTAATTCTTTAATCCGTTTTGGATCATCCAGTTTAGATAATACTCTTGCGTGACCCATTGAAATACCTTGATTGTTTACCATTTCTTTAACTTCGTCAGGTAAATTGAGTAACCCCAGTACATTTGTAACATAACTTCTTGATTTGCCTAATTTTTCAGCCAGTTGTTTTTGGGTTAACTCCATGCTTCTCATGACATGTTGGTAAGCTTCTGCTTCTTCAATTGGATTTAGGTCTTCTCTTTGAAGGTTTTCAACTAGAGATAATTCAGCGACTTCAGACTGATCATAATCCCTTATGATGGCAGGAATAGTTTCAAGTCCGTTTTGTTTTGCTGCACGATAACGTCTTTCTCCTGATACAATCATATAGCCATTTGGGATTGCCTTAATGATAATCGGTTGAAAAACACCATGTTCCGCAATTGAACTAGCCAATTCATCTAACTTTTCTTGGTCAAAGTTTTTTCTTGGTTGAAACGGATTAGGTGAAATAAGTTCAAGTTTAATCTCGCTAACTGTTTCGCCCTCTTGAATTTGATCTACTGGTTCTTCTATAAGTAAATCTCTTAATCCTCTTGTTTTTTTAACCACAAAAACACCCCTTTACAATGGTTTTTTCTTGATAATTGCGTAACTTCGTGGATAGCCTTTGACTAAATTAATTTTCTCGACAATTAATAGCTTTCTTTCACCCATATCATAAGGTAAGTTAATTGGAATAACTTTATTAATTTGTCCACCTAAGGTAATTATACCATATTTAGCTTTATCGAGTTCATTTTCTAAAAGCGATGATTTCATCGCAATAAAATGGCCGCCTTTTTTAACAAACGGAATGCATAACTCATCTAAGATATTAAGTGGTGCCACGGCTCTTGCAGTGACGATATCAAAGTGGTTTAAATGTGTAGCCGCAAATATCTCTGCGCGCTCATTGACAATGGTGACATCCTTCAAATTAAGTTTGTCTTTTAGTGCATTTAAAAAATTGGTTTTTTTAGTTTGGGACTCAACGATATATATTTTGATTGAAGGGAATGCTATCTTCAACGGAATACTAGGAAATCCAGCACCTGCACCAATATCGCATAGTGAGATGTTTTCTTTTATTAAATCAGTTTTGATTAAACTTACTGAATCATAGAAGTGCTTATAATAGACTTCTTTTTCTTCTGTGATAGCTGTTAAATTATACTTCTTATTTTCGCTAACTAAAAATTGATAATACGTTTGATATTGATGTAATTGTTCATCTGTTAATGTGATTCCAAGTGGTTCTAAAAATTGTTTCATTTGATTGTCTGTAAGTAAACAAGTAAAACAGAGATATCTGAAGGATTTACACCGCTAATTCTTGAAGCTTGTCCAAGTGTTTTTGGTTGGTGCTTTTTGAGTTTGTCTCTGGCTTCCAAAGCGAGGTTGGAAATGTGATCATAATTGATGAAATCAGGAATGATTTTATCATCAATTTTAACCATTTTTGTTGCTTGTTTTTCTGCTTTCTTAATATAACCTTCATATTTTATTATTATTTCCGCTTGTTCTAAAACTTCATCAGAATAATGATTATCAAACAAAGGCTTAATATCATTATAGTGCATTTCTGGACGTTTTAAAAGTTCAAATAAGCTCATTTTTTGAGAAATTTCATTAAAGCCTTGTTTTGTCATCCAATCATTTGTTTCAGCATTAGGGAAAATATAGGTTTCTTTTATTAATTCAATGAGTTCACCGATTTGTTTTTCTTTAAGTTTAAACGCTTGATAAATAGCATCTTTAACTAATCCAACTTGATACCCGTATTCTCTTAATCTTAAATCGGCATTATCATGTCTTAATAGTAAGCGGTGTTCCGCTCTTGAGGTTAATAAACGGTAAGGATCTTCTGTTCCTTTCGATACTAAGTCATCAATTAATACCCCAATATAAGCTTCATTTCGTTTTAGAATTAATGGGTCTTTATTATCTATCTTAAGTGAGGCGTTAATCCCCGCCATTAACCCTTGACATGCCGCTTCTTCATAACCACTGGTGCCATTAATTTGGCCTGCACAATATAAGTTCTTTACTAATCTAGTCTCTAAGGTTTGATACAGTTGCGTTGAATCAATGGCATCATATTCAATGGCGTAAGCATAGCGAACAATTTCCGCATTTTCTAAACCCGGAACAGAACGAATAATTTCTTCTTGCACATTTTCAGGCATCGATGTCGATAAACCTTGAAGGTAAATTTCATCATTTGACATGGTTTCTGGTTCTAAAAACACTTGGTGTCTATTTTTATCTCTAAACCGGACAACTTTATCTTCAATAGATGGACAGTACCTTGGCCCAACCCCTTCTACTACCCCACCATACATCGCCGACTCATCTAAATGAGCATTAATAATCTCATGGGTCCTTTCAGTAGTATGGGTTAAATAACATGGTTCTTGGTGACCCATTTCAGTAATAATTGGGGTAAATGAGAACGTTTGGAAAACATCATCAGCATACTGCGGTGTTGTCACCGCATAATTTATCGATGATTTTCTGATTCTTGCAGGTGTACCTGTTTTAAGTCTTATTAATTTAAAGCCTAATTCTTTAAAGTTGTTTGATAAACCGTAAGTGGTTGGTTGTTTATCTGGGCCTGATTTAACAATATCATGTCCTTTTAAAATTCGGCTTGCTAAATAGGTACCTGTAGTAACAATCACTACTTTAGCAAATATTTTTGTTTGATCTTGTAAGACAATACCTTTAACTTGATTATCTTCAACAATCATTTTATCGACTAATGCTTCTTTTAGTTCTAGATTCTCTTGAGATTCTAGAACTTTTAGCATGGCTTTCGGATACTCTTGTTTGTCTATCTGTGCACGTAAAGCCCAAACAGCCGGTCCTTTAGACCGGTTGAGCATTTTCATTTGAATTTGAGTTAAGTCAGCTATTTTAGCCATTTGGCCGCCTAAGGCGTCTATTTCTCTAACAACAACACCTTTAGCGGGTCCACCAATAGATGGGTTACAACTCATAAATCCAACTCTATTTAAACTTCCTGTAACTAGGATTGTTTTTTTGTTTAATCTTGCGGTTGCTAATGCAGCTTCAATACCTGCATGGCCACCACCGACAACTATAACATCATACATTAAATCACCTTTTTTTAAGAAAAGGCGTTTAGAACGCCTTAAATTTCTTTATATTTCAATAAGACCTTTTCTTTTGTAAATCCATATCTTTCTACAACTATTTCTTGTGGCGCTGATAAGCCAAATGTATTAACCCCGTAAACATGCTTTGTGTATCTGTACCATGGTAATTCTGATCCCATCTCAATTGCTAATGTTTTAATGTTTGGCAATACTGAATGTTTATAAGCTTTTGATTGTTGATTAAATAGTTCCATTGAAGGCATTGATACCACTCTTGTGAAGATGTTTTCTTTTTCAAGTTCTTGTTGAACTTCGATTGCTAAACTGACTTCACTACCCGTTGCTAATAATATCCCATCTAACACACCTTTTTCTTCAGAAATTACATAAGCCCCTTTATTAAAGTCAGGACTAAAATTACTGTGATTTTTAACGTTTTGTCTTGTTAAAACAAGTGCTACAGGTTTCTTAGACTGGATTGCATAATGCCATGCTTGTACAGTTTCATTCGCATCCGCTGGTCTTAAGGTAATAAAACCAGGTATGGTTCTTAACATCGTAAGTTGTTCAACTGGTTGGTGGGTTGGTCCGTCTTCACCCACACATAGTGAATCATGTGTGAATACAAATATAGAAGGAATTTCCATTAAACCAGCTAACCGCATTGGTGGTTTCATATAATCGGCAAACACAAAGAATCCACCAGTAAATGCTTTAAGACCACCATGTAAAGAAATTCCATTTGTAATGGCACCCATGGCGTGTTCTCTTACCCCAAAGTTAATATTTCTTCCGAGTGGATTGTCTTTTGAAAAATGTCCATCAGCCCCTTTAGCTTTAGTAGAACCAGTTAAATCAGCTGAACCCCCAATTAAGTTTGTAAACTTCTTTGATAAGACATTTAAAACATCACCACTAGCATTTCTGGTTGGAATATCTTTTCCAATTTCAAAATGTGGTAGTTCTTTAAAATCTATGTCATATGTTTCGTTGTAATATTTAGATAATTTATTAAATTTTTCAGGGTATTGAGCTTGGTATTCTTTTAATAATTTATTCCATTTATTATAGGCTCTTTTACCACGATTAATAACTTGTTTTTTATATAATTCATATACAGATTCATCGACTTCGAATGGTTTATAACTATAATTTAAATTCTTCGCCGCAACTTCTCTATAATCAGCACCGATTGGAGAACCGTGTGCTTTTGAACTACCTGCCACTGGTGTCGCAAATCCAATCTCAGTTTTAATTTCTATTAAACTTGGTTTATTGGATTTCTTAGCTTTTTTGATGGCTTTTTTAATTTGTTCAATGTCATTACCATCACTAACGAGTTGATAACTCCAGTTTACCGATTCAAATCTCTTTTTATGGTTTTCACTAACAGCCCAACTTGTTGGACCATCTAATTGAATATCATTTGAATCAAATAAAACAATTAACTTATTTAATTCTAAGTGACCAGCTAAACTAATGGCTTCTTGAGCAACCCCTTCTTGTAAATCGCCATCACCACACAACACATAAGTATAGTGATCAATAACAGGGAATCCTTCTTGGTTAAACTCAGCTGCTAAATGTTTTTCAGCAATTGCCATACCAACCGCATTGGAAATACCTTGACCGAGTGGCCCTGAGGTTGTTTCAACCCCATCCGTATACCCGTATTCTGGGTGACCAGGAGTATTGCCGGGTTGTCTAAAGTTTTTAATATCTTCAATAGATACTTTATAACCTGATAAATGGTGTAATGCATAAAGTAACATTGAACCATGGCCAGCAGATAAAACAAAACGGTCTCTATTGATCCATTTTGTGTTTTTTGGATTAATGGTTAAAAAGTTTGTAAATAACGTATGTGCCATTGGTGCTGCCCCTAAGACAATACCTGGGTGACCACTGTTGGCTTTATTTATTGCATCAACACCTAGAAAACGTATGGTATTAATCGCTAATTGATCATTATAATTTGACATTGGATTACCTCACTTCTAATTATTTTGAATCTTGTTCTTTTTTATCTTCTAAAACTTCTGATTTTTCAGTTACTTCTTCTACGTTAGCTTCTAATTGTTTAGATTCTTCAGCCGGTGTTGGAACTTCTTCTTCAAACTTGAAATATTCTTCATAGAACTTAGATTGAATATCGATGAGTTTATTGAATTGATCTAAGCCGACTACGTCTTTAATTTCAGTAACCGCATCAACACGAGCTTTTTCAATACCACGTTTCATCATGGTAGATTGGGCGATATTAACCGCTAAAACAAGACCTAAAACAACGACTAATACGATGTTTTGATAAGCTTGTAGGGCTGGTACAACCGCAAACACAATAATACCAATTAAGGCAAGCAACAATACTGGCGCTAAAAGTTTAAGGAAAATATCATTTCTAACTTTACTAGCTCTATTATAAAAACGAATCCAAATATCGTTTACTCTTGGGCTATATAGTGGTTTTAATGTTTCATAGTAATCACGTTCAATTAATAAACGGTAATCTTTTCCATCACTGGTCCATACCGCGAATTGACCTTGTCCAGCATATCTTGTTAAATAGTTGGTGTCATTCATGAGATGGATTTCAACGGTCACACCGTTGACATCTTGAGTTTCAAATGGTTGAGTTAATGTTTTGTAAATTTTAGGGTTTAATTTCATAATATAGTAATACCTCCACAAGGTATTATAACATATTTAGTGTTGTACGCACCAAATTTATACTAAGTATAACCCTCAATTTTTCTCAATATTTTCTAAATTAAATCAATAAAAGCTGTGGCTAATGCACCCACAGCTTTTAACAATTATTATAATTGTACTCTTTTA
>CAYJBF010000055.1:0-6843 GCA_964368415.1 uncultured Acholeplasmataceae bacterium
AAAAGACCTCTAAAAATGAATAAAAACAGTTGAAAATATGGTAATATATTATAACCGTGTCATCATAATTAGGAGGGATAAAATGATATTTGGGAAACACATCAATAAATATTACCTAAAATATAGCATACCTCTAATACTAGGCGTTATTATTTTATTAATCGTGGACTACTATCAAATTCAAATACCGAATTTACTAGGTGTTCTTGTTGATGATTTAAAAATAGGGGCTGTGGATTCTGAAGGGCTAAAAGATTTCGTGGTAAAATTTTCAACCATTGTTGGGGTAATGGTGGTTGGTAGAGTCGGATGGAGACTCTTGGTAATAGGGACCAGTAGAAGGGTAGAGTTTGATTTAAGAGAACAACTTTATAGACACGCATTAAAGTTGGATCAACCATATTACCAAACGCACAAAGTTGGGGCGATGATGGCGTATTTTTCTAATGACTTAGAAGCTGTAAGAACCAGTTTTGGAAGAGGCGTATTAATGTTATTTGATTCGCTCTTTTTAGGGATTCTAGTGGTGACTAGAATGATTGATATGAACTGGAGATTAACCTTATTGACAACCATACCATTGGTGTTTTTAGGGGTTACTGCATTTTTTATTATTAAAAAAATGCGTCTTAAATATAAACTTAGACAAGATGCATTTGAACATATGAGTGACTTTACTCAAGAGTCTTTCTCAGGGATTCAAGTGATTAAAGCTTTTGTTAAAGAAATTGCAGAGGCAATTAGATTTAAAGAAATCAATGATGATTTTTACGGGAAACATATGGATTTTGTTAAAACTATGATTTGGGTAAATATCATTATTACCATATTTATTAACGTAACCGGAATGACCATTATTGGGGTTGGGGCAGTCATAGCGATAAATGGTAATTTAAGTGTGGGACAACTTTCTGAATTCTATGCGTTATTTGGAACTTTAATTTGGCCAGTAATGGCATTAACACAATTTGTCAACTTTAGAAGCCAAGCACAAGCAAGTTATAAACGTTTAAGTGAGTTTTTAAATAGTAAACCTTTATTAAAAGAAGGTGATCAAGTCTTAGAAGATTTCACAGGATCAATCACATTTAGAAACCTTAACTTTAGTTATCCAGATGCTGAAGATACACCTGTATTAAAAAAGATCAACTTAGAGGTGAAAGCTGGCGAATCTGTCGGTATATTAGGAAGAACGGGATCAGGTAAATCAACGTTTGTTGACTTACTACTTAGGGTGTATAATGTTGAAAATCAAACGATATTTTTTGACAATATTGATATTATGGATTTAAAGGTGAAAAGCATTAGAGATAACGTGGCTTATGTCCCACAAGATAACTTCCTTTATTCAACAACTATTAAAGCCAATATCGGTTTTAGCGAAGAAAACATGCCTATTGAACAAGTTCATGAAGCGGCAAAGTTATCCGATGTTTATGATAATATTTCTGAATTTAAAGACGGGTTTGATACAGTTTTAGGTGAAAGAGGCGTTACGGTTTCTGGCGGACAAAAACAACGTATTTCGATTGCTAGAGCATTAGCAAAAAATGCCCCAATTTTAATTTTAGACGATTCAGTTAGTGCGGTTGACACGAATACTGAGGAAACTATTTTAAATAACTTAAAACAAATAAGAGATGGGAAAACTACGATTGTGATAGCCCATAGAATCTCAACGGTTCGTAAATTAGATAAGATTGTTTTATTAGATAACGGCTTTTTAGTCGATGTGGGAACGCATGATGAACTATTAAACCGTAGTCCTTTATACCAAGATATGGTAGAAAGACAAACCTTAGAAAGACAGGTGACGGGCAATGCGTGATTTCCAAGAAACCACTAGGACTAAAAGCGATACCGTCATATTTAAACGTCTATTAACGTATGCAGGTCCTTATAAAAAGAATTTTGTTATTGCGATGTTACTCATGTTATTCGACGTAGCCGCATCTAGTGCAAGTCCACTTGTATTAGGGGTTGTCATGAAAATTATTGGCGATCCAGGAACAGCCACCGAAAAGTATGTGTTGGTAGGGTTGGTCATGTTGCTATTTATTGTTATGATTGCTTTAGTATTGATAATGATTTATTTTCAAAACTTACTACTTCAAGTTGCTGGTCAAAAGATTGTTCATAAGCTCAGAGCTGAAGTATTTGAGCACATTGAGGTTTTATCTTTAGGTCAATTTAACCAAATTCCAATTGGTAAACTGGTTACAAGAGTAACCAATGATACGAACACATTATCAGAAATGTATACATCAGTATTAACAAACCTAATAAGAAACATGTTAATGTTGATTGTTCAGTTTATCATTATGTTGGTTATTAATCTTCAAGTAACACTAATTATGGGTATTACCTTACCATTTGTCGGGGTTCTAACATTTACTTACAGAAGGTTGGCAAGAAAACAATACCGTAAAGTAAGAAATGAAAACTCCAATATGAATGCTCACTTATCAGAAAACTTAAGTGGGGTTAAATTAACTCAAGTATTCAATCAAGAAGAAAAGAAATTAAAAGAATTTACAGTTAGAAACAAACGTTTAAGACGAGAACATTTAATAGAAATTACAATGTTTTCCGTTTATAGACCCATTATGTTTTTAATTAGTATGGCAGCCTCTCTCCTAGTCATTTACTATATGGCTTCGGATATTATCTTGTTGCCGACATTAACAGTAGAAGATTTAGCTGTGTTAAATACGGCAGTGGTTTTCATGGTAACCATGCACCTTTATGCCAATGAATTTTACAAACCCCTTCAAAACTTATCTGAAGATTTCAATATTTTACAAGCGGCTTTTGCGAGTGCGGAAAAAGTATTTGACGTTTTAGATACCACACCAACCATTCTTGATGATCCTGAAGGTGTAGAACTCGTAGATTTTAAAGGTGAGATTGAATTTAAAAATGTGTGGTTTTATTACATTGAAGATGAATGGGTATTAAAAGATGTTTCATTCAAAATTAACCCAAATGATACCGTAGCTTTTGTTGGAGCTACTGGTTCAGGTAAGACAACCATTATGAACTTAATCGTTAGAAACTACGATATTATTAAAGGTCAAATCTTAATTGATGGTATTGACATCAAAAAGATTAAACAAAATTCGTTAAGAAGAGAAATCGGTCAGATGCCTCAAGACGTGTTTTTATTTACAGGAACAATTAAAGAAAATATTGTCTTAGCAGATAAGACAATTTCCGATGAAAAAGTGATACAAGCTTCAGAGTATGTTGGGGCAAACACATTTATTGAAAAACTTCCTGATAGCTATAATCACATCGTTAGAGAAAGAGGTAATAACTTCTCAACAGGTCAACGACAACTCTTAAGTTTCGCAAGGGCATTAGTCTATGAACCAACCGTTATGATTTTAGATGAAGCAACTGCGAATATCGATAGTGAAACTGAAGAAATCATTCAAACATCATTAGAAAAAATGATGAAGATTTCTACGATGATTGTTGTAGCACATAGATTATCAACGATTCAAAAAGCAGATACGATTTATGTGATGCAAAAAGGTGAAATTAAAGAAAGTGGGACACATCAAGAACTCTTAAATCTTGGCGGGATTTACTATTCTTTATATGAACTTCAATATAAATAATGTGATTTATTCAAAAAGCATCTCATAGAGGTGCTTTTTTTCCAGATTAACTGTTAATTTACTAGGTTATTTTGTATACTAAAGGTAGGTGATTTTATGAAAGACTTATATTTAAACCTAAGTTTAGAAGAAAAAATAGAATACTTAAAAACATTACACGGCTATGATTTAGCGAGTCTTTATAATGAATTAAATAAGACGGAACAAGATGAAATGTTTTTGTATTTATCGAATGAAGATAAAGCTGATTTATTGACCTATATAGGGCCAAGTGAAGCGGCAGATATTTTAGAAAACTTAGAAACGCAATCTGTCACAGACATTATTGAGTTAATGGAACCTGATGACGTTGTCGATATCGTTGAAGAGGTACCAACCGATGTTGCTGAAACATGGATTGAAAACTTAGATCAAGAAGACAGAGAAGACATTCAAGTATTAAGAGATTATGATGAGGATGAAGCAGGGTCAATGATGACTTCAAATATCATCCTATTAAAACCTGAGTATGACGTTAAAGAAGCGATGAAAATATTGGTTAAAGAAGCACCGGATGTAGAATCGATTCAGACGTTGTTTGTGGTAGATAAACACGGCTTATTTTTAGGTATAGTTCCGCTTAAAAAACTCATTAAAGCTAAATCTCCAATGTCGATTGAAGATTTATACGAAACCAGTATTTCAGTTTTTGATACGGATGATGTTGATGATGTTACAAACCAAATCCAAGAAGAAGGTATCTATTTGATGCCGGTTGTTTCAGAGGATCATAAATTATTAGGGGTTATTACTTTAGATGATGCCTTAGACGTTTATGAAGAAGAAGCGATTGAAGACGTTCAAAAATTAGGGGGATTAAGTGAATCTTACGGAACCACCTTATTAAAGAGTGCTTTATCAAGATTACCGTGGTTATTATTATTGGTTGTGTTAGATTTACCGATTGCGGCCATTATGAATGGATTTGAAGGCATATTATCAATGTATACAATCATTGTAATATTCCAACCCTTAATTCTTAGTATGGCGGGGAATCTTGGCACACAATCTCTTTCAACGACCCTTGTGTTTTTAAATATTGGAGAAGAAGAAAAATATGCTTTTCATGCCAAAGAGGAGTTTAAATCGTCTGTCTTAATTGGGTTTATTATGGGAGTTGTGGCATTCTTTTTCACACAAATCATTATTGCTTTTAACCCGTCATTAAGCCAATACGGGGTTTTGTTTGGTGGAGCGGTTGGGGTTAGTATGTTTATTAGTTTGATGTTTTGTAATATAGTTGCAACGTTCTTACCCAAACTACTTCAAAAAACTGGCGCTGATCCAGCGAATGCTTCAGGCCCACTATTAACCACTTTAATTGATATTTTCAGTATTTTAATTTATTACGGGATCACCCTATTTTTATTGGAGGTATTCATATGAACAAATTCCATCCAATGTTAAATTATTTAAGTAATAATTATATTACGATTAAACCTGATATGGATATTAAAGAAGCGATGCATGTTTTAGTATTAAATAGTAAAGATGAAACCATGATTGAGAAATTGTATGTGGTGGATAAAAAGAATAAATTATTAGGGGTTGTGGATTTAAAGACATTAATTATTGCGAGAAGCCCTAATAAAATAATTGATATCATGCGCAAACAATACCGTTTCTTAACGGAAGATGCTTCAATTGATGAAGCCATTGAGATAGTTCAACAATATGACTTAGAAATGGTTCCAATTGTCGATCTTAACGGGCATTTGAAAGGTGTATTTACTGCTGAAGATGCTTTAGATTTATTGAAGGAATCTTCACTTGAAACTTACCGAAACTTAGCTTCAACCTCAAACACTAAACCGAACCCTAAAGCACTGGATAAGTTAAAAAGTAGATTACCATGGTTATTAATTTTGTTATTCTTGGCGTTATTTACTTCGTCCATATTATCAGCTAATGAAAACATTATCTCCAGTGTATTAGTATTAACTTACTTTCAAACGATGATTTTGGATACATCAGGAAATATCTCGACCCAAGCTTTGGCTTCGACTGTTATTAATTTAAGTATGGATTCCAAACTTAATCTTAAAAAACAATTATTAAAGGAAATTTCAATTGGGTTAATTAATACCATGATTACCGCTATGTTTGGGTTTATTGTTGCCTATGTGACATTATCTATTTTAAAACAACCAAAACCATTAGAAGTGAGTATGGTAGTGGGAATAACTTTGTTGGTCAGTTTATTTATTGGGACTTTAACTGGTTCAATCATTCCATTAATCTTTAAGAAATTAAATGTGGATCCATCTGTGGCTTCAGGCCCATTTATGACCACAATTAACGACGTATTTTCATTATTAATATATTTAAGTCTAGCTAGCTATTTATTGTTATAAACATAAAGGAGAACACACATGAAACAAGTATACGAACAATTTAAAAAACAAATATCAGCTTATAATTATGCTTTATGGTTGTTGAGTTGGGATGATGAAACAGAAGCACCAAGAGCCTCTAAAGCATATCGAACCCAACAATTAGAAGTGTTATATGACCATGTTTATAAACTTCAAATGGATGAAAAACGATTAGAAGCCATTGATGCCCTAGCAAAAGAAGTTTTAGAAGATCCTTTTAAAAGAGAAATAGCTTTAGAAAAGAAAAGCATCGATCAATTAAGAAAGATTCCTAAAGATGAATACATTGCTTATCAAATATTGACTTCTAAGAGTGGTCAAATTTGGGCTGATGCAAGAAAAAACAATGATTTTGAAGCTTTTTTACCTACCTTAGAGGAAATTATCACCTACCAAAAGAAAATCATTAAATACTTGGAAACAGATACCTTAAAAGGTTATGATGTGTTACTAGATATGTATGAAGAAAATATGGGTGTGAAAGAATATGATATGTTCTTTAATACTTTAAATGAAAAATTGGTTCCCTTTGTTTTAGAGAAATCAAAAGTCAAACAAAAATTGCCGAAGAAACTACTTAATGGGCCTTTTGCTATTGATAAACAAAGGGTGTTTAATCATAAATTGGCTGAAATCATGGCTTATGATATGGAAAAAGGGGTTATTAAAGAGTCGGTTCACCCATTTACAAGTGGGGCTGTCTCAGTAGATACCAGAATAACCACTGCTTATCATGAACAATTAATTGATTCAGCGATATTTTCTACCATTCATGAAATGGGACATGGTATATATGAACAACAAGT
>CAYJBF010000056.1:0-3511 GCA_964368415.1 uncultured Acholeplasmataceae bacterium
ACTTAGGTTATAACAGATTTCCTCGATTGGATTTTCCAGGACAGTATCAAACTCAGGAATCATCCCAAGTACCTGAATGTCTAAGTCTGCTTCAATTTCTTCTTTAGTTCTATAGGTTGTACGGCTAAACTCAATAATTAGTACAATCCCTGCACCAATAATTGCCCCTAACATGAACCCAACGACTAAATATAAAGGTTTATTAGGTGAAGCATACGTACCCTCATTACCTCTTTTTAGAATAACAAATGAATTTTTTAATGATGGTAATGTCAAACCATCATCGGTTAAAGTTTTAGTGGTGTCAACCACTTGGTTTACCACAACATCTGTAATGGCTGGATCTAAATCCGTGTAAGACAGTCTAATTAGTAAACTTGTCGTTTTATATGAAATAGATAAGTTAGATTTAATTTGAGAAACGCTCAAACCTTTTCCTTGAGCTCCTAAATCAATAATAACTTGTTCCAAAACAACCTCTGATCTTAATACATCAGCCAATGTTTCTAATGCACGTTGTGATTCTAAAAATGAATAGTTCTCATTAACGTCTTTCGCTTGTACTAAAATTTCCGCTGATGAACTATACTTTGGCGCCACAACATAAAAGGCCATCATAAAGCCACTTCATAAAGTATTAAAGTTTATTTAAATTAATGCTTTTAACTCAAACAATAAATCTCGGTACTCTGCTGCTTTCTCAAAATCCAACTCTTTAGCAGCGTTTTTCATTAAGCGTTCAACCTCACTAATTTGGTTTTTAAGCTCTTTAGGGGTGAATTTCTTTGGTTTAGCATTTGTATCTTCCCCATAAATTTTAATCGATATATCTTCTCTAATATCTTTTTTAATCGTTACAGGTTTTACCCCAAATTTAACATTAAAGGCTCCTTGAATTTCTCTTCTTCTTTGGGTTTCTTTTATTGCTTTATCCATTGCCTCACTAATCGTATCGGCGTACATTATTACTTTGCCGTTCACATTTCTTGCGGCTCTACCCATGGTTTGAATTAATGATCTCTCGCTTCTTAAGAAACCTTGTTTATCAGCATCAAGTATCGCCACCAGTGATACTTCTGGAAGGTCTAACCCTTCTCTTAATAAGTTAATCCCAATTAACACATCATATTTACCGACTCTTAAATCTCTTAAGATTTGAATTCTTTCGAGGGCTTTAATTTCACTATGAAGGTAGGCAACCTTTAACCCCAATTGTTTAAAGTACGAGGTTAAATCCTCACTCATCCTAATGGTTAATGTGGTCACTAAAATACGTTCGTTTTTTGAGATACGGTCAATAATTTCAGCATATAAATCATCAATTTGACCATGAGATTTTCTTACCTCAACAATAGGGTCCAATAAATACGTAGGTCTAATAATTTGCTCAACTAGCGGATAAGGTTGTTGAAGTTCATAATCCCCTGGAGTCGCTGATAGATAAATAACCTTATCGAGTTTTTTATTAAACTCTTCAAATCTTAAAGGTCTATTGTCTAAAGCACTTGGTAATCTAAACCCATAATCTACCAGCGTTTGTTTTCTTGATCTATCGCCATTATACATCCCTCTAATTTGAGGTAGTGTAGCATGTGATTCATCGACAATTAATAAAAAGTCATTACCAAAGAAATCAATTAAAGTTGAAGGGGTTTCCCCTTCCTCTTTAAGTGCCATATGTCTAGAATAGTTTTCCACACCCGGACATACTCCAATTTCTTCTAGCATTTCTAAATCATATCTTGTACGCATTTTAATACGTTCAGCCTCAAGAAGTTTGTTTTCGAATTGAAAATAAGTCACTCTTTCTTCTAATTCAGCCCTAATTCGTCTTAAAGACTCTTCCATTCTTTCTTTATTGGTCATAAAGTGAGTGGCTGGAAAAATTGTTGTAAATTCAACTGTATCAACAATTTGTCCAGTTAAAATATCAAACCATCTAATCTTTTCAATCTCATCACCAAAAAATTCAACTCTTATCCCATTCGCATGTTCGTTTGAAGGAACTATCTCAACAATATCCCCTCTAACTCTAAATGTCCCTCTATGGAAATCAATATCGTTTCTCTGATACGTTAGTTCAACGAGTTTATTTAACAGCTGACGAATCCCGTATTCATCTCCAACTCTAAGAAATATTACCCCGTTTTTATAATCATCAGGATCACCAATCCCGTAGATACAAGACACCGAGGCAACCACAATAACATCATCTCTTTCAAGAAGTGATGCCGTTGCGCTATGTCTCATCTCATCAATTTCATCGTTAATCGACGCATCTTTTTCAATAAAAACATCACTAGAAACCACATAAGCTTCGGGTTGATAATAATCATAATAGGATATAAAATATTCAACTCTATTATCCGGAAAAAAGGCCTTAAGCTCACTATAAAGTTGTCCAGCCAAGGTCTTATTATGTGCTAAAACAAGGGTTTTTCTCCCTAGTTTTTCAATAATATTTGATATTGTAAAAGTCTTACCAGTACCTGTGGCACCCCTTAAAACTTGACGTTTTTCACCTTTGTTAAAGTTATCTAAAAGTGTATCAATAGCTTTAATTTGGTCGCCCATTGGTTGATAAGGTGCTTTCAAATTAAATTGCATTATATCACCATTCTTATTATAACAAATTTACCCCTATAATCACACTTTTAGATGCTTTAGTTTTAAATTTTATTCTTCATCAATATCCGCTTCAATGATAACGGATGTTTTTTTGATTTCAACAATGGTCTTAGAAGGATAAACCGTTTCAACCAAAGCCAATACACCTTGAATAATCATGAAAGCTCCAATTAACTGAATTAATATGATTCCACTACTATTTAATAATATCACCATTAAGACAATCGATAACACTAAGAATAAAGTAGAACTAAACATAGAAACCAGCCATGCTTTCGTATTAGATCTATATGACAAAGTTATAATAAACTTAAATAAAGACGATATTGCAACAAATACAGCAAGGACTATCCCAAACACCAACACAATATCCATTATATTTGCTGTAAAGATGACAAATATAACACCAAGTATCAACAACAATAAAGCCCCCATCAATACCGGAGTTGCATCCATCTTCTTCTTTAAATCATAATAATCTTTAAGTTTTATTAACCCAGCTAGTATCAATATAATCCCAACACTTAATATAATCCAAAACAGTGTATCCTTAGGGAAT
The DNA here is from genome assembly GCA_964368415.1 of uncultured Acholeplasmataceae bacterium. Lineage (GTDB taxonomy): Bacteria > Bacillota_I > Bacilli_A > Acholeplasmatales > UBA5453 > UBA5409. The sequence continues at coordinate 3,188 of CAYJBF010000056.1, forward strand.
ATTACCAACAAAATACCACTTATTAATAAAATAGTTGAAACAATAATATTCGTAATTTTATCTCTTTTCATAATAACCTCCAAATACTTTATTATCTTTTTATTTATTTTATCATGAATTTAATAAATATAGAAAAAAGTCCTTTAGAAAGACAATCAACCTCTTAAAAAAGACTTTTAATATTTTATAATAATTATTACACATCTCTCAAACTCCTTAGGGGGTTGCCCTTTTATTCGGTTTGTTTAAGCATAGATTAAAATTACACACGTTCAAATAAGATTTATCGAACCTACTAAAGTCGGATGAGACTAAAACAAAAAA
>CAYJBF010000056.1:3611-5453 GCA_964368415.1 uncultured Acholeplasmataceae bacterium
AAAAAAACCTCTATTCCTAAATAAGGACTAGAGGTTATTTTTACGATAATTTTGGAACTAAATCAAATAATGGTTTTAATGCATCAGGATCTGCTTCTTTAAATGCTTCACCAAATGAATAATGAATGATGTTTTCATGGCTAACCCCAATAGCTACCCCTCTTAAACCTTTTCTCGCACATTCAACGGCATACGCACCCATACGACCTGCCAAAATACGGTCCTGTGGTACTGGTGAACCACCTCTTTGAACATACCCTAAAACAGTTGCTCTACAAGCAAAACCGCTCTTTTCAGTAATTTCTTGCGCCAACTCATAAACATTTAATATGTTTTCTGTGATCACAATAATGGCGTTTCTACGACCTTCTTTTTTATGTTTCTTTAATGCTTCAATCATGGTATCTTTATCAATTGGATTTTCTGGCGTAATAATAAATTCTGCTCCACTAGAAAGTCCAGCATATAACGCTAAGTCTCCACGTTTTCTTCCCATGGTTTCAACAATACTGCTTCTTTGATGAGACGAAGAGGTATCTCTTAACTTATCGATGTCATCAACAATTGTTTTTAACGCGGTTTGAAACCCAATTGTATAGTCTGTCCCGCTCACGTCATTGTCAATAGAAGCCGGAATACCAATCGTAGGAAAACCCATCTTACTGAGTTCATCTGCACCTCTAAAGGTGCCGTCGCCTCCAATAACAATTAAACAATCAATTTTATGTTTATGGAGATTTTCTATTGCTATGTCTCTTACATCTTTTTCAACAAATGATTTCATTCTAGAAGTACCTAAAATAGTTCCTCCCCTAGATAAGATTTCCGAAACACTTTTTCTATCCATTTTTTTAAAATCGCCTGTAACTAAACCCTTGTAACCATCCATAACAGCATACGGTTCATCCCCATAAAATAAACAAGTTCTAACCACTGCTCTTATCGCTGCATTCATCCCTGGTGCGTCCCCACCAGATGTTAATATCCCAATTCTCATTTTATCACCTCAAACTAAGTAAGATTATATCATAATTATCTCCAATATTGTTAGCGCCCCAGACAATTTTCCTATATTAATCACCTTTTTAGCCCTTTCTTAAGAAAACTAGATATTTTCAATTTCTAGAACACGTTTTCATTTCAAAATTAGTTCTATTTATGGTATCATAATAAAGAAGTTTATTGTAAAGGAGTATATAATATGAAAAAATTAATTGGTGCTGCAATTTTAGGTCAATCGGGTGGCCCAACAAGCGTTATTAACGCAAGTGCAGCAGGGGTTTTCTTAGAAGCCTTAAAACAAGAAAATATTACTGCAGTTTATGGTGCTAAGCACGGAATTAAAGGGATTTTAAATGAAGAATTCTATGATATCTCAAAAGAGGATTTACAAGAATTAGAACTTTTAAAAAATACCCCTTCAAGTATGATTGGATCAGTTCGTTACAAATTAAAGAATTTACAAGATGATCCAAGTGATTATGAAAGACTTTTAGAAGTATTTAAAAAATACAATATTCGTTACTTTTTCTATAATGGCGGTAACGACTCAATGGATACTGCTAATAAGATTTCTAAATTCTTTAAAGATCATGATTATGAATGCCGTGTAATGGGTGTTCCAAAAACAATCGATAACGACTTATTTGGTACCGACCACTGTCCAGGTTATGGTAGTGCAGCTAAATATGTTGCGACAACATTAATGGAATTATTCCATGATGCAACGGTTTATGATACACCAATGGTTACAGTGGTTGAAGTAATGGGTAGAAACGCTGGTTGGTTAACCGCAGCAGCTCAACTCGCTATCGAAAAAGGTCAAGGTCCAGATTTAATCTA
>CAYJBF010000056.1:5553-6746 GCA_964368415.1 uncultured Acholeplasmataceae bacterium
GAATGGATTAAACCACATGGCGCAGGTATGACTCAAGAATTTGTAGACTACGCTTTACCATTAATCCAAGGTGATGATAAAGCACCTTTAGAAGACGGTTTACCAAGATTTGCGCAATTAAAAAAAGTTTTAGTTAAATAATTTAAAATAGGCCTAACAGCCTATTTTCTTTAGGAAGAGGATAAAATGGAGATTTGGTTAGCCGTAATACTTTTATTAGTAGGCTTTGTATTATTAGTCAAAGGCGCAGACTTCTTTGTAGACGGCGCTTCAAACATTGCAAGATACTTAAAAATAAGTAGTCTAATTATTGGATTAACAGTCGTGGCTTTTGGGACAAGTTTGCCAGAGGCTGCAGTCAGTATTTCTGGAGTAATCCAAGGTATTGATGATGTTTCATTTGGAAACATTATTGGATCGAACATATTCAACTTACTACTAATCTTAGGGGTATCTGCACTAATATTGCCTGTAGTAGTTAACGAAGAAATCTTAAAAAGAGATTTACCAATAAGTATATTAGCCGCAATTATCATAATTCCAATGTATTATTTTTTACATGAAAATGGATCAAGTGCTTTAGTTAGATTTGAAGGGTTAATCCTCATTCTATTGTTAGCAGGGTTTATGTTTTTAATGTTTAAATCAGCGAATAAAACTAGAAATGATATTATCAATAGTTCTACCCTACAAGATTCTAACAAATCAAAACCAAAAGAGATTGAAGCACCAACTATGTCTAAATCCAAATCAATAGTGTTAGTCTTGATTGGATTAATAGGAATTGTTGCTGGTGGTATCATGGTTACAAATGGTGCTAAAGAAATTGCATTATTCTTTGGAATGAGCGAATGGTTAGTTGGGTTAACGATAGTTTCTGTTGGAACTTCTCTGCCTGAACTAGTCACTTCTATTACTGCCGCAATGAAAAAAGAAAATGATATTGCTGTTGGTAACGTCGTGGGTTCTAATATTTTTAACCTATTATTTATATTAGGGTTTAGTTCATTGGTATCCCCAGTTAAAATAAATAGTACCGCAATATTCGATCTAATTTTCCTTGTGGTAATATCCATCATCGTTCTAATATTTGCATTTAGAGAACGTAAACTAGGACGCGTCGAGGGTGGTTTCTTAACGTTAATGTATTTAGGATACTTAGTTTATATTATTATTAGAGATATACCTTCAAT
>CAYJBF010000057.1:0-6617 GCA_964368415.1 uncultured Acholeplasmataceae bacterium
CTTTTTTTATTTGGTCATTATCATTATTTATGGTAAAATATCATAGATATTCAAATTTGAAAGAAAAGTTGTGATAACGATGTTTAAGAAATTTTTTGATAGTGGGTATAAAGAGCTTAAAAAAGCCAGACCTACCGCAGATAAAATCGAAGCTTTGGCTTCAAAGATGGAAGCTTTAACGGATGAGGAACTACAAGCAAAGACGCCTTACTTTAAAGAAAGAATTAAAAATGGGGAGACTTTAGAATCAGTTATGGTTGAAGCTTACGCAGTAGTAAGAGAAGCTTCAAGAAGAGTAACCGGTTTATACCCATACTATGTACAATTATTGGGAGCTATTGTCATTCATGGTGGTAATATTGCAGAAATGAAAACTGGTGAAGGTAAAACCTTAACAGCGGTTATGCCTGCTTATTTAAATGCTTTAAATGATAAAGGGGTTCATATTGTTACGGTAAACGAATACTTAGCAAAACGTGAAGCTTTTGGTGAAATTGGAGATATTTTCCGATTCTTAGGGATGACAGTCGGCTTAAATATTAGAGAATTAAACTCTGATCAAAAGAAAGAAGCCTATGACTGTGATATTTTATATTCAACCAATAGTGAGTTAGGGTTTGACTATTTAAGAGATCACATGGTGTTATACGAACAAGATATCGTTCAAAAACGTGGATTAAGTTTTGCGATTATTGACGAAGTCGACTCCATCTTAATTGATGAAGCAAGAACACCACTGATTATATCTGGTCCTGCAAAACAAAACCAAAATCTATATCAAAGTGCAGATAGATTTACGAAAAGTTTACGTGATGAAGATTATTTAATCGATATTGAAGCAAAAGCGATTGAGTTATCTGAATCAGGCATCTCGAAAGCAGAAAAGATTTTTAGTGTTGAAAATTTATACGACATTAAAAACGTGAACTTAGTTCACCATATTAATAATGCATTAAGAAGTAATTATATTATGTTTAGAGATAAAGATTATATGGTTGTTGATAATGCGGTATTAATTATTGACCAATTTACTGGTCGTGTTTTACCAGGTAGACAATTTTCTGAAGGGTTACACCAAGCTTTAGAAGCGAAAGAAAATGTTGAGATTAAAAAAGAAACCATTACGGTTGCAACCATTACTTACCAAAATTTCTTTAGAATGTATAAAAAACTTTCTGGGATGACGGGTACTGCTAAAACAGAGGAAGAAGAATTTAGAGAAATTTACAACATGTACGTGGTTGAAGTTCCAACCAACGAACCTGTTGTTAGAAAAGATGCACCTGATTTCTTATTTGCAACCTTAGATGAAAAATATGAAGCTTTAATTGATGATGTTGAAGAAAGACATTTAAAAGGTCAACCGGTCTTATTAGGTACAGTGGCTGTCGAAACATCAGAACACTTAAGTACTTTATTAAAAAGAAGACGTATCCCTCACGAAGTGTTAAACGCGAAACAACATGAAAGAGAAGCTGAGATTGTCGCTAAAGCAGGTCACTTAGGCGCGGTTACAATTGCGACCAACATGGCTGGTCGTGGAACTGACATTAAGTTAGGTGAAGGTGTAGTTGAGGTTGGAGGCTTAGCGGTAATTGGTTCAGAAAGACATGAATCTAGAAGAATCGATAACCAGTTAAGAGGACGTTCGGGACGTCAAGGGGATCCAGGATTCTCTAGATTTTACTTATCTGCTGAAGATGAACTATTAATGCGTTTTGGTGGTGAAACATTTAAACAACGAATTCAAATGATTCAAAACCTAAACCAAGATAAGAAAAACCCTACCAATAAACCAGTACCACTTGAATCAAAAATGTTTACTAGATTTATTAAAAATGCTCAAAAGCGTATTGAAGGTCAAAACTACGATTTACGTAAGAGTGTCTTAAAATATGATGACGTTATTCGTAAACAAAGAGAAATTATGTATGAACAACGTACGATGGTTATTACCACACAAGATATTGAACCATTCGTAATCAAGACCATCCAAGCTTATATGAAAGAGTCAGTTGCTGAATTTGTTTATAATAAACCAAACTTTACAGTTAAGGACATTGTCGCTTCATTTGAAGGTCATCTATTTGGTCAAGGAATTTTAAATGATGAATCACTTGCAGGTGTTGATGCCAAAAACTTAGAAGTACGTTTATTAGAATTAGCGGAAAAAGAAGTATTAAAGAAAAAAGATGTGGTACCTTTAGAAATTTACCAAGAATTCTTAAAAGTAATTACACTAAGAGTTATTGATACACACTGGACAAGACACATCGATCAAATGAGTGAACTTAGACAAAATGTTCGCTTACAATCTTATGCACAGTCAAACCCACTTCAAATTTATCAAGAAGAAGGTTTTAAAATGTATAAAGATATGAACTTTAGCATCTCAAAAGAATTAACAACATTTGCAATCAGAGCTCAAATTAGAGTTAACACTGAAAGAGAACAAGTTGTTAAGAATACTTCAACCAATGAAGGTAGAGAATTTAAAGGCAGTAAAAACCAACCAAAAGGTCAAAAGAAAAACAAATACCAACGAGCGCTTGGGAAATAACAAATTACGGAAAAAGGCAAAAATGCCTTTTTTCTTACATTCTAAAGCAATCAATATTAGTTCATGTTATAATTATTATGAGGTGTATTATGGAACGATATGAAATAAATAAACACTTAAACGATTTTGAAAATAGAATCGAAGATCTTAAATCTTCTTTAAATTTAGATGAAATAAAAAGTGAATATGATAGACTGACTGAAGTTCAGTTAGCGGCGGGGTTTTGGGATAATGTTAAACTAGCTCAAGACACCATTGAACAAGCCAATGAATTAAAAGAAAAAATAGATACAATAGAAGAATTATCAACTAGTTATGAAGCGATATATGAGTTGTTTGAATTAACTGAAGAAGGTAGTGAAGAGTGGGATTTAATTGAAGAAGAAATTAAAACTTTAGAAAAGAATTTAAAAGCTTTTGAATTATTAACTTTACTAAACGGAACCTACGATAGAAATGACTGTATTTTAGAACTTCATCCTGGGGCTGGTGGTACTGAGTCTCAAGATTGGTGTGACATGTTATATAGAATGTATTCTAGATACGCAACAAGACACCGTTATAAAGTGGATTTGTTGGATATCCAACCTGGTGAAGAAGCCGGGATTAAGAGTGTTACCATTCGAATCAAAGGTAAGTTTGCTTATGGGAATTTAAAAAGTGAAGTTGGGGTTCATAGGCTTGTTAGAATTTCACCGTTTGATTCAAATAAACGAAGACACACCTCATTTGTAAGTTGTGATGTCACACCAATTATCGAAGATCTTAGTGAGATCGTCATCAATGAAGACGATATTAGAGTCGATGTTTATCGCTCAAGTGGGGCGGGTGGACAATCGGTGAATACGACTGATAGTGCGGTTAGAATTACTCATAACCCAACTAATATTGTGGTTACTTGTCAAAATGAAAGAAGCCAGCTTCAAAATAAAATGGTGGCTATGAATATATTAAAAAGTAAACTAGCAGCCTTAAAAGAAGAAGAAAGAATGGCAGAACTTGAAGGCTTAAAAGGAACCCAAAAAGATATTGCTTGGGGGTCTCAAATTAGAAGCTATGTATTTCACCCTTATCAAATGGTTAAAGACCATCGAACTGGGGCAGAAACAGCTCAAACAGATTTAGTTATGGATGGAGATATTGAACTATTTATCAATAGTTACTTAAAACAGGTGGTTAAATGAAATTAAATAAAATCAATCTAATTGAAACAATACAAATTATTGCTGGGATTATTTTAATGAACTTTGGGTTTTATTTTTTCTTGTTACCTACTGAGTTGGTAACGGGTGGTGTTACAGGGATAGCGGTTATTTTAAACACATTTGGTATTTCTCCCTCTTTATCAATACTGGCCTTAAATATAGTATGTTTATTATTTGGTTTATTTACCATGGGAAAACAGTTTTTCTTAAAGACGATTATGGGATCATTATTTTCACCGGTTGTTATTGTTTTATTAGAACTATTAAACGTTGATCCACAGATTATTTTAAATCAATTAACTGAATCTAAATTGTTAGTATCGTCATTACTTGGAGCACTTGGGATTGGGTTTGGCCTTGGAATTGTATTTAGGAATGGTGGATCTACCGGTGGGGTTGATATCTTACAAAATGTTATGCATAAGAAAAATCATTTATCCTACAATATAGCTTTCTTACTAACGGACGGCATTATTGTCTTAGTAGGACTTCTATTCTTTAAAAACATTGAGAACTTTTTATTTTCAGTGGGGGTTGTCATACTATCTGGATTAATTATTGATAATATCTCTATATTGGGTAGAGCTGGTCAAACCTTATTTATTGTCACAGAAAAAGAAGAGGCCGTTAAACAAGCCATATTTAAGGAATTAGATAGAGGAACAACCATCATTGATGCCAAGGGTGGGTATTCTGGCAAAGATAAAAAATTAGTAATTTGTGTAACATCCAAACGTGAGCTGAATTTAATTCGGGCAGTGGTTGATAAAGCAGATCCTGATGCGTTTACGTTTATCGCTCAAACAAAGGAGGCGGTTGGACGTGGTTTCTCGCGTGACTAAACTTTTAATAAAAACCATTTTAACTGGTTTTTTAGTACTTATATTAAGTAGTTGTACCATAAACTTTTATAACCCGAATGGGGGTTATCAAAATAGATCTGCTAACCCACAAGTTAATGAGGTCTATGATTTGTTATATCAATATTATTATGAAGAATTACCACTTGATTTAACCAAGATTGAAACATTGGATGAACTTTTAAGTTATGTTGATCCTTATACCTATGTTTATAAAGCAAACACAAGAAACATAGAAACAGGGGAAACGTATGTCGGTGTTGGTTTAACAATTCAAGAACACCCACTGGGGTTGTTTGTTAGTTCCATTAACCCCTTAACCGATAATTATCATTTAATGTATGTGGGTGATGTTATCACGAAAATTGATGATACCGTTTTGGAAGGTTTAGTTTTCGAAGATAAAACCACTTTATTAAAAGGAGAGTTAAATGAAGAGAGAGTTCTATCAGTTACCCGTTTTGATGAAGAAATTAGTGTAACGATAAAACTTCAAAGTGTACCCTTTAATAGTGTGGTGTATCGTATTTTTGACAAGGTTGGTTATATTGAAATAAACCGTTTTGCAGATACTACCGCAAGTTTATTTAAAGAAGCTTTAGATGCTTTAGAAGCTTTAAATATCGAAGCGCTAGTTATTGATGTAAGAGATAATGGGGGCGGGTACTTATCGAGTGTAACTTCTATTTTAGAAAACTTTGTTTATGGTGAAGATGAATATCTATACCTTTATAATGTGAAACAAGATACGTACGGGGTTTATAAACCTAAATTCACTGAAAAACCTAAGAGTTATCCCATTGTCACGCTAGTTAATGGGTCTTCTGCGAGCGCTTCAGAAGTATTAGCTGGCGTCTTAAAACAATTTGATTATCCAGTATTTGGTGAAAGAACATTTGGTAAAGACGTCTATCAAGTTGGTTATGCAGTGCCTTCTGTTGGGGAAAATTATTATTTAAATTTAACGGGTGGCTACTGGCTATTAGGGGATATGACAAGAGTAACTCGGGGAGTTGTCCCAACCAAATACCACGTTCAAACAGGTGTTAATGGATTGTTATACCCTGTTTTAAGTGATGTATACCGTTTAGGTGATGCGAGCCCTTATATTGAAACCTATCAATACTTAATTGGTTTATCGGTAGCGGGTTCATATGAAGCGGGTTTATTTGATAATGATTTTAAAGTAATGGTAGAAACGTATCAGTTTATGAACGGATTAGCTATATCGGGTGAATTAGATAAAGAAACTATCTTATCACTGGTAGATTTATATAAAACTGAATCGTTAAAACAAGAACAAGACCATCAACTATCGGCAGCTATCTTGTATGCAAGAGGGTTAAACTAATGGTTATTAATGAAATAAAGCGCGTTAAAAACGGGTATCATTTAGCGGTTGATAATGAGACAGTTCATATAGAAACCTCAGTAATGGTTGATTATAAATTAAAGAAAAACCAAGTATTGTCGTTAAAACAATTTAGAGAGATTATCGAACAAAACGAGTTAGCTAAAATAAAAAGACAAGCGGTTGTTTATGTTGCAAAAGCTAGAAGTGTTCATACGTTTAAAGAATATTTAAGAGGCTTGAATGCAAAAAAAGAATATATCGAAGCGTTAACCAAACAATTTAAAGAAAAAGGATACTTAAACGATACTTCCTATGCGACTGATTTTGTGCACCGTTATGAAAAGAAGTATGGTCAAAAAAGATTAAGAATGATGTTGGTTGAAAAGGGAATTCACCCAGAGATTATAGACAAAGTCTTAAAAGACCATACAGATATTAATTTAGAGTCACAAATTCAGACAGCTTGTTTAACGGTTAAGGCAGATAACACTGAAAAAGCGAAAGTTAAAATTACACGTAAAATGGCTAGTTTGGGGTATGATCTAACACAAATTTCAATCTATATTGATAAATATTTAGATGCCTCTAAGTTTAAAGAATCGGAAACCATAGAAAAGTATTATAAGATGGCATTAAAG
>CAYJBF010000058.1:0-6607 GCA_964368415.1 uncultured Acholeplasmataceae bacterium
AAATGGTTGTCTTCTAAGATTTCAATTAAAGCTTTTCTGGGTTCTGTAATACGTAAATTATTCTTACGAAGTTTGTTAAAATATTTTTCTTTTTCATTCATTTACTTCACCTCTTAATGTTTGAATGTTTTTCAAAATATTCACTCAAGATATTTTGTAGGTTTTGTGTATGAAATCTAATGGATTCGAATCTCGTTTCTTTATGATCAACTACATATTCATCAAGAATGTGCAATTGTAATAAAGGTTTTCGTTTAAATAAACGATACATTCCATAAGGTTTACGTAACACAAACACCATAGGTATTATACCAACATTGGCGTCAACAGCAAAGCGAATTGCTCCTTTTTTAAATGGACGAATATGATCGCAATAGGGTCTTAATGAGGACTCGGGATATACACCTACCCAAGAACCACGCGATAAAGCCTCGTTTAGTTGAGTTTTAAATTCACTTAAGTGAGACCTTTTACTTGGAATTGGGGCTCCGCCTAAAAGATGCAACCATCTTCCGACAAACGGGATACCTAAATTAGTTTGTAACATCAAAAAGTAAACCTTTTTCGGCCAAAGCATTGTCCCGATTAAAAATGCATCCGTGGGATGTATGTGATTACTGATAAATATTTTAGCTTGTTTGCGGTGTTTTTTTAATGTTTTTTTATTTTTTACTCGAAACCCTAAAAATAAAGGGGCATAAAGACATCTGACGAAGATTTTTAATAATAAGACTAGTAAGGAAGAAAATAATTTAAAGTACCATTTACGTCCAAAGTAGTCATAACCATCAGTTAATTCAACTGGTCGAGCATCTATTGTATGAAAGGTATGCTCGTTTTCATCTTCAACAAGGTCCTTCTTTTTATCAATATCATCATTCATAATTAAATACCTCGCTCCAATATTATAACATATAATATTTAGATTGGTTTATGATATAATTAATTAGGTGATAATATGATAATAGTCTATGGTGGGACCTTTAATCCCCCTACAATCGCACATAGAAAAATCGCTGAGATTGTTATAAAGGGGTTTAATCCAGAAAAATTTATTTTATTACCTGTCGGTGATAAGTATACATGGAAAGATTTATATGTTCCTTTTGAACACCGTTTTAATATGTTAAAACGACTCTTTAGTGAGGATGTTTTTGACGTCTCTACATTAGAAAACGTTAAACATTACGAAGGGACGTATCAAGCACTTAAAACAATAAGAGATACATATAATGGTAGTGTATATTTCTTATTAGGTGCAGATAATCTTGATTATTTAGACCAATGGATTAATTACGAAAAACTTGTTGGTGAGTTTCGTTTCATCGTGTTAACAAGATCAAACTTAGATGTTACATCAATAATTCAAGAAAAGTTTCCTAATTATCAAAACCATTTTCATTTAATAAATATTGATTTAAATATCTCATCATCAACTTTTAGAAATAATCCAGAAGACCATGAAATTATTCCAGATGTGGTTTATTCATATATAAAACAACAAAAACTTTACGGGGTGAAATAAATGTATAAACAAGGCATTTTAAAAGTTTTATCCGCTACACCAACTATAAAGGTTGGAAGTCCGAAATTTAACGCAAATGAAATTAAAAAAGTATTATTAGAAACCAAAGCTTCTTTAGCAATATTTCCAGAACTATCTTTAACCGGATATACATGTGGGGATATGTTTTACCAAGAAGGATTAATTAAATCAGCATTAGTCGGCTTGAAAAGCCTATTAGATATAAAGTTTAAGGGAATTGCGGTTGTGGGAATGCCGTTAGATGTTGATGGTGTTTTATATAATACTGCAGTGGTATTTCAAGAAAACAAAATTTTAGGGGTTGTTCCTAAAATATATTTACCTAATACAGAAGAGTTCCAAGATAAGAGATGGTTTAGTAGTGGGTTAGACATCAGTATTGATGAAGTAACTATACTTGGTCAAACGGTTCCTTTTGGTATGTTGTTATTTGTCGATAATCAAAGAGAAATTCGTTTTGCAGTAGAAATTTGTCAAGATATGTGGGCTCCGATTTCACCAGGTAATTTACTATCTTTAGCTGGTGCAAATATGGTACTAAATTTAAGTGCCTCAAATGCCATAGTAGGTAAAGAAGCAATAAGAAGAACTACAGTTTTAGATAATTCGAGAAAAAATCAAGGGGCATACATCTATACTTCAAGTGGTATTTCAGAATCTACGAGTGAGACAGTTTTTATTGGTCATAATATCCACGCTGTAATGGGCGAGTTAGAAAATGAAAAAGTCATTTTTGATTTTGAAACAGATACTTTAATTTCAGATATAGATTTTAAAGCAATCAATTTCCAAAGAAGAAAAGATACCAATATAAAAGATTCGATTCATCGGTTTATTATTGATTATCAAGAAGTACCATTTACATTAGATGAATCAGAAGATTTTGAGTTTTCTAATGAAATTAATAAGTATCCTTTTATTGATAAAAAAGAGGAATCTTTTGAGGGAATCAGAAAAATTCAAACAAGATCATTAGCCAGAAGATTACTTCACTTAAATAATCCGAAAATAATTTTGGGAATTTCTGGTGGCCTTGATTCAACGTTAGCCTTATTGGTTGCGGTAGATACATTTAACTATTTAAAACGTGATTTAAAAGATATTGTTGGTGTTTCTTTACCTGGACTAGGTTCATCTAATAGAACTAAAAATAACGCAAAGAAACTAGCAACTAAATTAGGAATTACGTATAAAGAAATAGACATTCAAGAAGAGTCGTACTTACATTTTGATATGATTGATCAAGATAGAGAAGATTATTCTATAACGTATGAAAATACACAAGCTAGAATTCGTACCATGACATTAATGAATTTAGCCAATAAAATGAACGGTATCGTTTTGGGTACTGGTGATTTAACCGAAATAGCTTTAGGTTTTATGACGTATAATGCCGATCAAATGAGCATGTATGGGATTAATTGTGGGTTACCAAAAACCCTAGTACAACATCAAACGGCAGCTTATAAAAAAGTATTTAACGAGTTAAATGACTTAATTGATGATATACTAGATACGCCAATTTCGCCTGAACTGGTTAAAGAACAAAAGACAGAAGATATATTAGGCAACTTTCAAATAAATGATTATTTATTATATAGACATTTGGTTTGTGGGGACACAAAAGAAAAACTTATTTACATGTTAAATAAAGTTTTCAGTTTGAATCATGAAGAGGCAAATACATTTGTAACAAGGTTTTTAAGAAGATTTTACAACAGCCAATTTAAACGTCAAACGTTACCTGATGGACCAAAAGTATTAAAACTGGGGTTATCCCCAAGAGCGGACTACCGTAGAGGTAGCGATGTAGGGATTGAGGAATAATGAAAAAAGTAGTATTAGGGTTATCGGGTGGGGTTGACTCAGCCGTTAGTTTAATTGAATTAAAAAGACAAAACTATGATGTTTTGACTGTATTTATGCGTAACTGGGATTCTTTGACTAATGATGATATTTTAGGGAATCCTACCTTAGAAGATGATGTTTGTGCACAAGAAAAAGATTTCTTAGATGCTAAAATGGTCGCAGAACAACTAGATACACCAATTCAAAAGATAGATTTTATTGAACAATATTGGGACAATGTTTTCCAATATTTTTTAAGCGAATATGATAAAGGTAGGACACCAAATCCGGATATTTTATGTAATACGGAAATTAAGTTTAAAGCCTTTTTAGAATATGCTATGAAATCAGATGCCGATTTGATTGCGATGGGACATTATGCAAGAAAAGGGTGGATTGATGGTAGACCAGCATTATTAAGAGCGGTTGATCAAAATAAAGACCAAACTTACTTTCTATCTCAACTTACGGAAGCCCAATTAGAAAAAGCCATTTTCCCAATTGGTGATTTAACCAAAGATGAGGTAAGAGATTTAGCCAATAAACATAATTTAGTGGTTGCGAATAAAAAAGATTCCACAGGAATTTGTTTTATTGGAGAACGTCACTTTAATCAATTCTTATCTAACTATATCTTAGCCCAAAAAGGGGAAATGAGACGTTTAGATGGCTCGTTTATTAGGGATCATAATGGTTTGATTTTCTATACGATTGGACAAAGAAAAGGTTTAGGAATTGGTGGACTTAAAGATTATAATGATGAACCGTGGTTTGTGGTAGGTAAAGATATCGAAACGAACACTTTACTGGTAGAACAAGGGTTCCATCATCCTTATTTATATTCTAATAATTGTATTGTTAAAGATGTAACGTTTAGAGGTAATAAAGACTTAACAGGGCGAACCTTTACCGCTAAATTTAGATACCGTCAAAAAGATAATGATGTTAAGTTAACTTGGTTAGATGAAACCACACTAAAGGTTGAATACCCAGATAAAGTTAGAGCGGTTACCCCTGGACAAGCGGCTGCTTTCTATGAAGGGGATGTTTGTGTTGCGGGTGGTTTTATTGATACCGTTTATATGGATGAAGAAAAAAGAATGTATTAATGAAAAAAACAATTATAATATTACTATTTGCGGTGTTAACAGGACTGGCAGCTAACTTAGCCCACCCTGTAACACCCCTTTATATTAGACAACTTAATATCCAACCTTATATGTTTGGGTTGTTTTATACTGCAATGAACTTAGGTATCTTCTTAATGAGTCCTTTTTGGGGAAACCTAGGGGATTTAATGAAACGAAAATATATTATTTTGATTGGCTTGGCCGGATATGGCATAGCCCAAGGTTTTTTTGCGTATTGGAATAATGAATACTTAATCTTAGTAGCAAGATTTGCTGCGGGGGTTTTCTATGCAGCCATCATTACATCGTTATTATCGTATATTCAAGAAGATGAAGACTTTAAAAACAAACGGACCCTTATCTCGGTGTTTCTGGCTTTAAACGTCTTAGGGGGTTCTTTAGGGTATTTAATAGGGGGCTTACTCGGAAACATATTTATTAGTGATGTGAAAACAGTTATTTACATACAAATGGTATTTAACATCGGGTTAGCTATATTTAGTTTATTACTAGATACTAAACCAAATAAAAAACTCAAAGAAAAGAAAAACGTATTCAAACAAATGGCTCAAATTAGGTATTTCTCTTTACCATTAATACTATTATTAATTATTACTGCCTTAATTAACCTTGCCCAAGTTAATTTCTCTAAATATTTGGATTTATATATTACTGATTTAGGGTATAAATCGAGTGATTTAGGAAACTTTGTGTTTGTGACAGGTATTGTCGCAATTGTGGTAACATTGTTTTTAGTGCCATTCATTTTAAGGAAATTTAATGCCGTATGGGTTATGGTATTTTCAACCGTTATTGGTGGGATTTTCGCTTTTTTAACTTTTAGTTTAACACAATCTTATATCATGATTTGGTTATATTCAATGTATATGGTTTATGTGGGAGCTAAGGCGGTTTATGATCCTGCGCTGGTAAATCATATTTCCGATTATCAAGAAGTTTCTGTGGGGATGTTAATGGGGTTAAGACAAAGTGCCCTTTCTTTAGGGGCAATTATCGGGCCATTAATCGCCGGTTTCTTATATGGGTATATTGGTGTATACTTATTTTATGGACTAGCAGGCATTTTAATCTTAATGGGATTATTATTAATGTGGTACAACAAACTTACAGGAGCTAAAGCATAATGGAACTGACAGGCTATATTATTCAGAAAGTGTTTAAAAATAATGAAAATGGGTATTCAATCTACCGTCTTTCTTTAGAGGATGGTGAAGTTGTTACTATTATTGGTTACTTACCTGAGATGTCTGATGAGGTTTTATTTACCTTTGAAGTAGAAGAAGTCAACCATCCTAAGTTTGGTTTACAATACCACGTTAAGAGTTACCAAAAAGCGGAAAAACAAAACAAGATAGGGTTAATTAGTTACTTATCGAGTGATTTTTTTACTGGAGTAGGGCCTGTTAAAGCTACTAAAATAGTTAATCAATTTGGCGATAATGCTATAGAAATTATATTAAATGATAAAACCGTTCTAAAAGAAGTTGGGTTTAACCCGCTTCAAATAGAACGTTTTTATAATGAACTATATAAACACCAGCTTACCGATACCACACTAGTTAAATTGTTTGGGTATGGTTTTTCACCTAAGTTATCCATGAAACTATTTAATAAATATAAGGAACACACCTTAATGGTATTAGATGAAAATCCTTATCGTTTAATTGATGAGGTTGAAGGTATCGGGTTTAAAAGAGCTGATGAGATTGCGTTTAAATTAGGCTTTAAAGAAGATAACCCTTTAAGAATAGAAGCGGCTATATTATACGCATTCAATGAATATATTTTTAGTAATGGTCATACATACTTAGAAGAGAGTGAGCTTAATAAAGCCATTTATTATATATTGTCGAGTTCAATTGATTATTCATTAATAAATGAAGGGATTACTCGGTTAATAGACCAAGAAAGAGTTATCAAAGAAGATAACTTCTATTCTATTAATTATATTAAAAAAGCTGAGATGAATGTTGCATCAAATTTATTGAAATTTAACAAAACCACCATTTTTGATGATAAAGAAATTTTCGATCAAATTAGTCGTATTGAACACATTTTAAAC
>CAYJBF010000059.1:0-6320 GCA_964368415.1 uncultured Acholeplasmataceae bacterium
AAGTGCTTATCCAATGAACTATGATGAAGCAAGCGTAAGAGCCTTAAGTGGTGTATTTGAAGAGCTTGGTGTTGATTTAGTTTTAAGTGGACATGACCACGTTTATCATAGGACAACTATGTTTGAAAACAATAAAACAGTCATTAATGAAGGGGTAACATATGTGGTTGGTGGTTCAGCATCTGGATCTAAATATTATGATGCTAAACCAAATAGACCTTGGGAAGGGATTGTTTATGACAACAATAACCCAGTATTTATGTCTGTAAGATTTAGTAATGGAAATATAGCTTTTAGAGCGTATGCGATTGAACCAACTAGAACCGTAACCATTGATACCTTTACAATTTCTAAGTTTGACATTGATTTAACCAAAACTGAAGGAATTGAATTAAAAGGCTCATTGTATGCAAGAGCTGGAGATTCCATTACTTACACGGTTGATACGTTAGAGGGTTATTTATTTGATTATGTTAAAGTAGATGGCCAGTTTGTTGAACTCGTTAATAATCAGTTTACAGTTAGTAACATCTCAAGAACAACAAAAATTGAAATTCAAGCCATCAAGATTAACAAACCAATTGCTTTAGAGGTTAACATTGTAGGTTCACTCATTACTGGTAAAACTTTAACAGCGGATTATACCTACCTTGATCCAAAATTAAATCCAGAGCAAAATTCTATTATTAGTTGGTATGTAGACGGCTTAAAGGTTTATGAAGGCCATGAGTTCTTAATTGAAAATACTCATTTTGACAAACAAATAGAAGTAAGGGTTACCGCCGTTAGTGATTCAGAAACTGGGTTTGAAAGAGCGTTTATTTCTACAGAAAAAGTAAAACTATTGGGTGATTTAAATGGTGACGCGAGTGTTACAACGAGTGACGCATTAATGCTATTACAAGCCATTACCGGAAGAATTACTTTAACAGAAGAACAAGTGTTGTTAGCGGATATTAACGGAACACCAACTTTAAAAGATGTAAGAAATATTTTAGTGTTAATGGAGGGGAAATAAAATGAGAAAAGTTAAATTATTGACCCTACTCTTAGTTAGCGTATTAGCGTTAGGTTTAGTAGCTTGTGGGGATTCTAAAGAGAAATTAGGCACACCAAATATTATTGATGTAGAGGGTAAAATATTGTTTTGGACCGATGTTGAGCATGCGGATAAATACATTATTGATGTTAACGGAACATTATTTGAATCTACCACTGCATCGTTTGATTTTAGTGGGGTAGAGGCTTCGCTCTATGAAATTAAAGTAAAAGCGGTTGATACAACAAAAACATTTAAAGACGGTGATTTTAGTTCACTTTATGTGCATGAAATCATTAGTGAACTAGAAAAATTATCCAGTCCAGTCATTAAACTAGAAAATACTATCATTAGTTGGGCAGCAGTTTCTAATGCGGTTCAATACCAAGTGGTTGTTAATGGCGAAATTTATGCATCAGAAACAACAAGTTTTGATTTAAAAGACATTGTATTAGACGCTTATAAAATTGTTGTAATTGCGGTTGCTGATGGTATTAACTATAGTAACAGTGATAACAGTAACCTAATTACTATAACCCCAATCAATAACGTTCTATTAGATATAGAAGATTTAAAGGGTGATGTTCTAACAGCTCATGTTCTAGCTAGTGCGGTTGATTCAATCTATGGATTTGTCTTAGATATTTCTTATGACAATGTAAATTTAGAAATTCAAGAAGAAGACATCATTATTAAACCAATCATTGATGAAACATGGCTATATGATATTTATATTAATGAAGGTCATGTCTTAATTTCAATCACGGGACTTGATCCAATTGAAGTAAGATTACTTCAACCTATATTTACTTTGGATTTTAAATTAGTCGGAAATAGTTTCTCAGTTAAACTCGAAAATTCATTCATCGATAACAATTAAATAATTATTGATAATAACATTCAAAATTTATGTTTAGTTTTCAAAATTGCAGTATAATGATAAGAGTCATCAGAGGGTGGCTCTTATTTTTGTTATATAATAGGCAAATAGTTATAACTATTTTAATAAACATTGATTTTTGTTATAATGAATTAACTTATTAAACATATAAGTTTGAAAATTCTTAGTTTGGATAAAGCATATTCTTACAAGGAGTTTTTATAGGAGGGTACTATTTTTGGTTATACTTAAACAAATTGAAAACAGATGTTGTACTATACAATCATCGTTAATTAAATGTGATTTTGATAATACACCAAACCATAAAAACGTTGATACCTCAAGGTTTGAAAGGAGTTTATTAAATAAATGATTAGACTTCTAAAACTATGGTTGAATTGGTTTATTCGATTTTGGAAAGGCGTTTGGGCCGTTGTTAAATCTATGGGAAACTGGAAAGGGGTACTTTCACTATTAATCGTTTGGGTATTGATTAGTGGTAGTGGGGTTGCCTTGGTTGGTTTTATCTTGCAAAATGGTTGGCTTATTGGCCTAGGTACTACAATATATGGATTCTGGTTATTGCCAGCGACACCTTTGATTGCCATTAATATTGGTCTGGCAATGGTGCTACAAAGATTTGTATTTCAAGACAAAAATGTAACTTTGAAATCGATTAAGACTAAATTTAATGAAGCTTTCTCAAAAGAAAACAATAAAAAAGAGGATTCTGTTGAGAAAGATGAACCTGAACGATTAAATAAAGAGGAAGAGAAAAATGAAGACCACGATTGAAAACAATATTTTGTATATTAAAGAAAATGATCAAATGCTTGCTTACGTAACATTTCCTTTTAGTGGAGATAAAGTAGTAAATATTAATCATACTTTCACAGCACCACAAATGCGTGGAAAAGGATTAGCAAAAATACTACTTGATGATTTATATGTACACCTAAAAGAAAAAGGTTATAAAGCGACACCAACTTGTTCATATGCCGTTACTTATTTTGAAAGATATCCTGAAAAAAGAGATGTATTATTATAAGTAATGGAACCGAAACTACAAAAGAATCTTTTTAAACTGATGATTCCAATCTTTGTGGAAATGGCTCTATTTATTTTAATGGGAACCATTGACACATTGATGATTTCTAACTATGAAAACACGAGAATTTATGCGATTGGTAGTGTTGCAGCAGTAGGGAATGCTTCAACCGTTATTAACTTATTTGGCGTATTAATAAACGTTATTTCAACAGGTGTTGGGGTCATAGTTTCTCAGTACTTAGGTGCTAAGAAAAGAGAAGAAGCAAACAAAACTATTGGTACAGGGATTATTATTCAAATAGCAGTTGGGCTAACTTTAATGGTTTTATTAATAAGCCTTGGAAATTTGTTGTTCCAATTAATCGGAACACCAGTTGAAATTAAAGATTTTGCTTATCAATATTTATTTTATGGTGCGATAGGTATTGTCTTTGCGGCATTAACCTCGGCAATGAATGCTGGACTTAGAAGCTATGGTAAAGGTATGACTATTATGGTCAGTGCGGCAATTGCAAACGTTGGGAATGTATTATTCAACATAGTATTTATTTATGGGTTTTGGTTTATTCCTGAAATGGGTGTGGCTGGAGCCTCTATCGCAACGGTATTGATGCGAATTATGACATTCATCATCGCTTTAATATTTTTAAAGAAATATGTAGGGTTCCACATCTTAAAATCGAGAATATACCCTTATATTCTTAAACAAATATTAAGGATTGGATTACCAAGCGCACTCGAAAATATGACTTATAATGTCTTACAATTTGTGGTATTATCGTTTGTAAATATATTGGGTCAAGATATTATTACCGCAAGAACCTACACCTCAACAATTGCTTCTTATATGTTTTTGTTTAGTGGATCGTTTGCTTCGGCTAACGCGATTATTACAGGGTATTTTGTCGGGGAGAAGGATTATGATTCGGCTTATAAAAACACTCATAAAACAGTTAGAACGGCATTAAAGGTTGTATTAACGGTCGTATTATTTATTAATATTTTTGCTGATCCGTTAATTGGACTTCTAACCAAGAATAGTGATGTTGCTGTACAGATTAAAAATGCACTACGGGTATACTTTTTAATCTCAATAGGTGGGGTATTTAACCTAGTATATATTCAAGCCTTAAGAAGCTGTAATGATACGAAGTTCCCATTAATAATGGCTGTCATTAGTATGCTAGGTATCGGGGTACCAATGGCGTATATATTCGCAATCGTGTTAGATTTAAAATTAGCCGGAATATTCTTAGGATTAGCCTCCGATGAGCTTTTTAGAGGGATTATGATGCTATTTAGATTTAAGAGCAAAAAATGGTTAAATTACGTCGAAATAGGGGGATAATATGAAACCAGTTATTATTGCAGTTGGTGGAGGATCTGGAAGCGGGAAAACCACAGTCGTCAATGAAATTATCGAAAAACTTGATAAAGATGACTTAGTTGTAATCAAACACGATGATTATTATAAAAAACAATCACATTTGAGCTTAGAAGAACGTTATAACATTAATTATGACCATCCAGCTTCTTTAGACAATGATTTGTTTATTAGTGATATTAAAAAGCTTATTAAAGGTGAATCAATTTCAAAACCTATCTATGATTTTGTTTTGCATGACAGAAGTGATAAAACTGAGATAGTTGAACCTAAAAAGGTTATTATTTTAGAAGGTATTTTAATATTAGAAGACAAACGTATTAGAGATTTAAGTGATATTAAATTATTTGTTTCACTAGATGATGATTTAAGATTCATAAGAAGATTATTAAGAGATATCGAAGAAAGAGGAAGAAGTTTAGATAGTGTTGTTAAGCAATACTTAAAAACCGTTAAACCAATGTATCATAGATTTGTTGAACCAACTAAACGTTATGCGGATGTAATTATTCCAAATAATAATAGACATGATGTTGCAGTAGATGTCATTGCTGCAAAAATTAAATCGATCAAAGGAGAATAACAAATGATTCTTATTGTTTGCGCAATGGACTCTGAAGCCAGCGAGATTAAAAGAGAAATGACTGACGTAGAAGCAGTACAATTAACGTCACTTAAGTTTTATTACAAAGGTATCTTAAAGAAAAAAGAAGTTGTTTTAATTGTAACTGGCGTAGGGAAATCTAATGCTTCATTATTTACAGGGATATTATTGTCAAAGTATAATTTTGAGTATATCATTAATGTTGGTTTAGTTGGTGGATTAAGCCCACTTAAAGTTGGTGATAAAGTGGTAGTTAGAGATGCCTCTTATCATGATGTGGATGCGACTGGTTTTGATTTTGGTTATGAATACGGTCAAGTTCCAGGACAACCTAATCCGTTTTTAAGCAATGCCGATTTATTAAACCGAGCTAAGTTTGCACTAGCTGCTGATGAGGTATCTTTATATACGGGGGATGCTTTCTTAAAGAAAAAGAACCCAAGATTTATTGGTGTATTTGATATGGAAGGGGCTAGTATTTATCAAGCTGCAAATATCTTTAACACAAAAATGATTTCGATTAAATTAGTTTCAGATGTCATTGACTCTGAAACCCAAAAAGAAGACTATTTAAAACTAGAACAAACCAGTGGTAACACCTTAAAAGAAATGGTGTTAGCCATTTTGTAAAGGAGAACACTATGAAAGGTTTATTAGTATTATCAAACGGCATTGAAGACATTGAAGCATTAGCACCAAGAGATCTATTAGAACGGGCCGGTATTCAAGTAGAAACAATCACATACAATCGCGATAAAAGAGTTAAGACAGCTTACGGCCTTTTTGTTGAAGCTGACTATTTAGCAAGAGAAGTTAATACAGATGATTATGAATTTTTAATTATTCCTGGTGGTAAATATGTTTCTCAAGTAATTGATTCCGACAAAAGCATCAAAGCTTTAGTAAAAGATTTTACAACTACAGAAAGATTAGTTTGTGCAATCTGTGCAGGGCCAATGTTTTTAGGAGAACTTGGCTTACTTGAAAACAAACATTACACTATGTACCCAACAGCCCATAAAGACACTTATAAAGGCACTTATCATAAAGATAAAAAGGCAGTTACTGATGGTTTATTAATCACCGGTAGAGGCGCTGGAGCGGTATTCGAATTCAGTTATGAAATCATAAAACATCTAAAAGATAAAGAAACCGCACAAAAGGTTTTAAATGATATAACTTTTTAACTGAAAAAGGCTTGACAAGCGCACCAACTATGATATAATAGAAAGTGCGCACAATCTGGCCCGTTGGAGAAACGGTTAACTCACATGCCTTTCACGCATGCACTCACGGGTTCGAATCCCGTACGGGTCACCATCGCTATCAGTGTCCTTATCTCATGTAGAGATAGGGGCTTTTT
>CAYJBF010000060.1:0-6245 GCA_964368415.1 uncultured Acholeplasmataceae bacterium
TTTTGTTAACAGGCTATTAGTTAGATAATATATTTAAAATAATATTTTTTTAGATTAATCGAATTGATTTTTCTGAAATAGATATCGTGATTATAATAACAATTACTTTACGATTATGGCATGATACTATGAATGTTTTATCAATTTCACATGGGTGTATCCTTGAGACATTTAAGCTGTCAAAACTTAAATTTAGCAAAGTGAATTTAAACCTGTAATATACATTTCCATAACATTATAGACCTTTTGTATATGGGATAGTTTTGAATAAAAAGTATATTTAATTAAAACTTTTATTTACGAATAATACTGTAGTAAAGTATAGCCGATGTATGGACTTATCACGAAAATGACAATTATATTGTGTGAACAGTAATTCTTTTCTTTCTATCACATAAATCATTTGAACTTTACATTTTTTAGAAAAAAAGGTAGAAATCTATAAAAAAAGACATACTGGTGTATTAGTATGTCGCATTTTCTTATATGGTGGAGGCAAAGGGGATTGAACCCATGACCCCTTGCACGTCAAGCAAGTGCTCTCCCGCTGAGCTATGCCTCCAATTTAGCTTTTAGGCTATAAATTGGGCCTAATAAGCGTTTTTTTGTTTCATATTCACTAATTGACTCTCCAATTGGTGAATCATATGAAATCTTAGTAATAATAAATCCCTCAGACTCAAAATAACCAATAGAATCATTGAATAATTCTAGGTGATCAGTTCTGAGTTCAATTATACCATCTTTAGTCAAAAATTGTTTGTATAATTTTAGAAAAGTAGGGAAAGTAAGTCTTCTTTTATGATGTCTTGTTTTTGGCCAAGGATCGGAGAAATTCAAATATAAAGTACTTATACTATGTTTTTCAAAATACTTCTCTAAATGAAGCGCATCATCGTTAATAATGTATAAGTTATTTAGCGGTTGTTCTTCTTGTTTTTGAACAATTCTATAAGCCACATTAATATCTTTTTCTAATGCCACATAATCATTTTCTTGATGCAATGATGCTAATCCATATATAAATTGGCCTTTACCTGAACCTATTTCTAAATGAAGCGGTTTATCCGCTTTAATCATGTTATTTTCTTTTGTTACAAAGCTTGAGTTCGTTACACCACTACTTGCTTGTTTTATCTTTTTCGTTCTCACTTAATTTAATCACCCAGAATGCGGCTAAAAAGCCAATTATTAATAATAAACCACCAACCAACCATTCACCAACCTGAAAGCCTCTTAAAGGGGTCTCCTTATTCAACATAATAAGTATACTTATCGGTGAAGCCACTAACATACCAAGTACTGCCGCATAAAACCCTATTTCATATTTACCCATTATCCATTTTGTTACTTTAACAGATAAGATTAATCCTATTAAAAAACTAATGCCTAATATACCAATTGGCAATATATATTGTGTAATTTCACTAAAATTAAACTGAATAACATTTTCAAAAACAGATTTACCCATGAATAATAAGTGTGAATAGTACCCTAATATCATAAGTAATATAGACCCACTAATACCTGGAGCTACTACTGAAAATGCTACTAACATACCTAATAAGGCTAGGATTAAATAATAGACCCATCCATTATAAATGCCTGTCATTCCATTAACAAGTGGTAATAACACCACAAATAAAAAGCCAAGAATAAAAATGACTATATTGAGACTATTGGTATAAGGTTTAACGATTTCGTATAAAGGTTTTATTCCACCGATTAATAATCCTATAAAAGCCAACGTAGTTGCAAGCGGAATGGCTTCATAACCATAACTTAAAACCAAAAATCCTCCAAAGATACCTAATAATATGCCTAATAATATTTCCCAAATGGATGAAATTGCCTTAACTGGATGTTTAAAAAACAAATCAAACGCATCAATAAGACGTTTGTAAATATCAAAAATAATAGCCAGTGTGCCCCCACTAACCCCGGGCACTACATTTGCTAATCCAATTAATGCGCCTTTAAGGAACATTAAAAACTTACTCATCTATTTTGGCTAATCCTTTTTCTTTTAATAGGGCTTCTAATTTACTTACTGCCTCTTCATCATCATCACCTGTCGCAACAATACTAAATTTTTGTCCACGATAAAGACCTAAACTCATTAAACCCATAATTGATTTCATATCGACATTTCTACCTGTAGATTCAATCATTATTTCACTATCATACTCATTCGCAATCATAACGAGTTCTGTTGCTGGTCTAGCGTGTATTCCTTGTTCACTTGTTACAATAAAATTCTTTTTCATTTTATAGCTCCCTTTAAACTTTCTACGATTTCTTCTGTGTTATTTTTAAATGTTACAACCACTAAGTTCCCTTTTAAAAATACCCCATTGGTTTGTTCTTTTAGTCCTTCTAAATTAACCAGTTCTAAATTGTTTACGGTAATTCTAACTCGACTTTGAACTTGTTCAATGGCTTTTATATTGTTTTCACCTAAAAGTGCTAAGATCCATTTCACATCTATTTTAGGTGATTTTTCTTTTTTATTTATTTTTTGTTTTGGTCTTATAAATAGTAGATATGTCGCAATCCCCAAAATAAGGATTAATGCGATTATACCAATAATGACTCTTAATTCTAAATGCATATTTTTACCCTCAGTAACCATTATAATTAAAATGAGCTCATTTTACAAGTAATAATCTAGTGTTGTAGTGGTATAATAAGGATTAGAATATAAAACGAGGGAATAAAATGACACAATTTATTGAATATCTTAAATATATGATTTTAGGGTTGGTTCAAGGAATCACCGAAATACTACCAATTTCATCCTCAGGACACTTAGTCTTATTTCAACATTTGCTTGGTGTTCAAGAACCAGGGTTAACCTTTGAAATGTTTACCAACATGGCTTCTTTTATAGCGATGGTTCTTCTTTTTTATAAAGATATTTGGCTACTAATTAAAAGCTTTTTTATCTACTTATTCAAACCCAAGCAAAGAGAAACTGTTAAAGATGATTTCATGTATTTAATCAAGCTAGTAATCGCAATTATTCCAATTGGGATTGCAGGACTCTTATTTAAAGATTATATGGGAGATTTTAAAACATTACTTAGTGTTGGAATAGCTTTATTTTTAACGGGCGGATTATTAATTGGTATTTATCTTACTAGAGAATTTAGAACATCTCATGAATCAGTTACCTTTAAAGACGCCTTAACAATGGGTATTACTCAAATATTTGCGATATTTCCAGGTATTTCTAGAAGTGGTTCAACCATTATCGGAGGTAGAATTCAAAGTTTATCCCTTAAATCCATCTTAAAGTTTTCATTCTTATGTTATATCTTAATTAGTGTTCCTACTAGCGCTCTTAGTATTTATGAGGTTGTTAAGCTAGGGGAGTCTATTAACTGGTTTGGTTATATATTAGCCTTTTTGGTTACTTTAGGAACGACATATTTTACTGGAAAACTGGTGATGAAAAAATTAAAAGTAGACCATATGATCTACTTTGGGATTTATTGTGTGACTGTGGGTTTAACCGCATTTGGATTACACTTTATTATCTAATAAACATGGAATCGCCAAAGGAAAAGAAACGGTATTCTTGTTTAATGGCTTCATGATACGCAACCAAGACAAGTTCTCTTTTTGAAAAAGCACTCACTAACATAATTAATGTGGATTTTGGTAAATGGAAATTTGTAATTAAAGCGTTAGTCACTTTAAACTTATAACCCGGATAGATAAATATATCTGTTTCAAAGAATCCCGGATTAAACTTAGTCGTATAGTTAGATTCTAAAACTCGAATTGACGTGGTTCCAACTGCGACAATTCTTTTTTTATTTTTCACAGCTTCATTTAATCTAAATGCTGCTTCTTCATTAATAAAATAATGTTCTTTATGCATATGATGGTCTTCAACATTTTCTTCGGTTGTCGGTCTAAACGTCCCTAAGCCAACATGCAAGGTTACCTCAATAATTTCGATGCCTTTTTCTTTGATTTGGGCTAACAGATCTTTAGTGAAGTGAAGTCCAGCTGTTGGGGCTGCTGCACTTCCTGTTTCTTTAGCATAAACGGTTTGGTAACGGTCTTTATCTTGAAGTTTTTCATGAATATACGGTGGTAGTGGCATTTCACCTAGTTTATCAAGAACTTCTAAGAAAATTCCTTCATAAATCATCTCATATTCAATGATACCCTCACCTAAATGTCTTAAGCATTTGGCTTTTAGTAGATTGTCTCCAAATGAGACAATTTGTCCTTCTTTAACCCGTTTAGAAGGCTTTGTAAGACATTGCCATATGTCACCTTTATTTTCTAATAATAGAAGTTCTACTTTACCTAAAGTGTCTTCTTTAACCCCAATTAATCTAGCTGGTAAAACTTTTGTATTATTCATTACCAAAACATCATTTTGATTGAGTTCATCAATAATGTCATAAAAATGTTTATGTTCTAGTGCGCCTGTTTCTTTATTCATAAGTAAAAGCCTTGAATGATCACGCTTATCAATAGGATGTTGGGCAATCAAGGCTTCTGGTAAGTTAAAATCAAATAGTTCTGTTTTCATTACTCGAAAATTCCTTTATAAAATTTAATATTTAAAAGCGCATAGCTTTTCTCTAATGCGACTCTACCTCTTGCGGTTCTTTTGATGTAGCCTTCTTGAAGTAGGTATGGTTCATAAACGTCTTCAACGGTAGTTACCTCTTCCCCAATTGAAGCACTAATGGCTTCAATTCCAACTGGGCCGCCATTAAACTTTTCAATAATTGCTTTTAAATAGTCTTGGTCGGTTTGGTCTAAGCCTGAAGCACTAATACCGAGTTTACCTAAAGCAAGATTGGTAACCTCAGTGGTGATATTACCATCACTGATGATTTCAGCGAAATCTCTTACACGTCTAAATAAGCGGTTTACAATTCTTGGGGTGCCTCTTGAACGTTTTGCAAGTTCAATCACCGCCTCGTTCTCAATATCCGTTTTATAGACACTTGCCGTTCTTCTAGCGATATCTGCTAGTTCATGTGCAGAGTAAAAACTAAGGCGTAATACGACCCCAAAACGATCTCTTAAAGGAGCGGATAGATCACCATATCTTGTCGTCGCGCCAATTAAGGTAAATGGCGGTAGATCAATTCTAATAGATCTTGTTTGTCCTTCTTTACCGATAATAATATCGATGACGTAGTCTTCCATGGCTGCATATAATACTTCTTCAACAATTCTTGGAAGTCTATGAATTTCATCAATAAATAAAATATCGCCAGGCTCTAGTGAGGTTAAAATGGCTGCTAAATCACCACTACGTTCGATAGCAGCACCACTAGTTACTTTTATATTAACACCCATTTCATTAGCAACAATTTGAGCTAAAGTGGTTTTCCCTAGTCCAGGGGGACCATAAAATAAGATGTGGTCAATGGCTTCTTCACGTTTTAAAGCTGCTTGAATATAAACATCAAGCATTTCTTTAATATCGGTTTGTCCTACATATTCAGTTAATCTTTGCGGTCTTAAAGATTTATCTTCGTCTTCTTTAACCGCAAGACTGCTAATTATTCTATCATCTTGTTTCATATGCCACCTACTTCATTAATAAGCTTAATGCTTGTTTAACCTTTTCTTCAATAGGGTTATTTGGATCTAATTTCTTAATGGTTTTAGTGATTTCAGTATTAGAATACCCTAAAGCTTCTAATGCTTGTCTAACCTCATC
Organism: uncultured Acholeplasmataceae bacterium; assembly: GCA_964368415.1. Classification (GTDB taxonomy): domain Bacteria; phylum Bacillota_I; class Bacilli_A; order Acholeplasmatales; family UBA5453; genus UBA5409. The sequence continues at coordinate 5,702 of CAYJBF010000060.1, forward strand.
TGAAGCATTATCACCCAGTTCAAGTTTATCTATTTTACCTTTTAAGTCTAAGATAATTTGTTGAGCACTCTTTGGGCCAATTCCGGGAAATTTAGTCAAATATTTAACGTCAGCCGCCTCAATTGCGTAAACGATATTATCGGTTTCACCACTGGCTAAAATCGATAGTGCACTTTTAGGTCCGATCCCTGAGACACTAATTAATTTAATAAATAGTTTCTTTTCATCTAAACTCATAAATCCGTATAGGTTTGCGATATCTTCCCTCACATAATGATGGGTATGAATTAAAACTTCTTGATCCTGTTTATAACGATAACTATTTGGGGTTATTATTAAATAACCAACCCCTTGGTTTTCTAAGACCACGTAAGTTGGTTCAATGTGTGTTATTTTTCCGTAGATATATGCGTACATGTAATCACTCCATCTCTATTATATCACTTTTTCAAGGACAATTAATTTTTCTTTATCCGTATAAACGAGCTTTAATTGATACTTATCCATTAGCTTATTAAAACTTTCTAAATTATACATACAGACA
>CAYJBF010000061.1:0-6205 GCA_964368415.1 uncultured Acholeplasmataceae bacterium
ATTTAGACTTGACTATTGAATCAGGAAAATGGCTTGCCGTTGTGGGCCATAATGGTTCTGGGAAAAGCACATTAGCTAAGTTACTGGTAGGTTTATTAGTTCCTGACAAAGGCAGTATATATATAGATGGTCTTTTAATGAACGAAGAAAATATCCATGAAATAAGAAAAAGAATTGGGATTGTCTTTCAAAATCCTGATAATCAGTTTGTTGGTGTAACGGTCAAACATGATATTGCCTTTGGTTTAGAAAACCAACAAGTTCCCCAACCTGAAATGGTTAAGTTGATAAAAGAATATTCTGAGGTTGTGGGGATGTCTGCCTATTTAAATAAGGAACCGCATCAACTTTCTGGCGGACAAAAACAAAGAGTCGCTATTGCTGGCGCACTCGCAATGAATCAAGACATTATGATTTTTGATGAAGCAACCTCAATGTTAGATCCTGAAGGGACAAAAGACATTACTGACTTTATTATAAGACTTAATAAAGATTTTAATAAAACGATTCTCACGATCACACATGATTTAGAATTTGCAAGAAAAGCAGATGAAATTATTGTTATGAATGAAGGAGAAGTGATGTTTTTAGGGACACCTGACATCATCTTTGAAAACTCTAAGATATTAAAAGAAATTGATTTGGACATTCCTTTTGGACTTCAAGTTTATGAATCTGCCAAAGAGGATGAAACCTTAAATAAACAAAAGGAATTGGTTGAAGCGCTATGGGAATACAGTTTAAACAAGTAAGTTATGCCTATAGAGGCGTTAAAAATGAACGTTATGAAGCCATTTTAAATATTAATCTGGAAATTAAAGATGGGGAATTTGTCGCAATAATTGGTCATACAGGGAGTGGTAAAACAACCCTTGTTCAACATATGAATGCACTGTTAGAACCTACTAAAGGGGAAGTGCAAATTTTTAACTACCGATTACCAAAAAAGAAGAAAGAAAAAGTTGGTCCGATTCGAAAATGTGTGGGGCTAGTTTTTCAATTTCCTGAGTATCAATTATTTGAAGAGACTGTTTTAAAAGATATTATGTTTGGCCCTAAAAACTTTGGCTTGACCAATGAAGAAGCCGAAATAAAAGCAAGAGAAGCAGCTAAATTAGTTGGTTTAACAGAAGAAATATTAAGTAAAAGCCCTTTTAGAATTAGTGGGGGACAAATGAGAAGGGTTGCGATTGCAGGTATTCTTGCGATGGAACCAGATATCTTAGTCCTTGATGAACCAACCAGGGGCCTTGATCCACAAGGTTCAAAAGAAATCATGACACTATTTAAAGAGTTACATGTAAACCATCATAAAACAATTGTTTTAATTAGCCATGATATGAACATTGTAAGCCAATATGCATCAAGGATATTGGTAATGGATAGTGGTCATGTTGTGTTTGATGGCAAAAGAGATGATTTATTTAATCACCCTCAATTTGATGCGTTTCATTTAGCAAGACCACACGCCTATGAACAAATGATTCATTTATCTCAACAATTGAATATCCCTTTTAAACCTGTTTATACAAAAGGTGAACTTCTAGAACATTTAAAGGAGGTTTACCATGAATAATATCGTTATTGGTCAATATATTCCCGGTGATAGTTGGATATACAAAATAGATCCACGGATTAAACTATCTGCTTTGGTTATTTTATTGGTGACCACTTTTTTACTGAATTCATTTTTATTAATGAGTATGATGTTTGTATTAATGATTATCATGTTTTTATCATCAAGTGTTCCCTTTATGAAAATGATTAGAGGTTTAAAACCTTTAATGTTCTTATTAACATTTACATTCTTTATTCAAATATTCAGTGTCCGAACAGGAAAATTATTATTTGAACAACAAATGTATATTAGTTATTCAAGTTTAGGGGCAATTGCCGCGCTTATCGTATTATATTTTGGGTTAAAACGTTTTACAAGGTTTAGAGTAACTTACTTTTTGTTAATGGTTTTATTGGCCTTCGTTGTTCAAGCATTATTGTCATATGGGTCCATTACCGAGTATACTTTCCAAATCTATGAAGGTGGCTTATCTCAAACTGGATTTTTCTTATTTAGGATTATCATCGTTGTCATTTTATCAAGTTTATTAACTTTTACAACGATGCCGACTGATATCACAAATGGTTTAGAATCTTTGTTAAAACCATTAAAAGTTATCCGCTTCCCCGTTAGTGAACTTGCGATGATGCTCAGTTTGACTTTAAGATTTATTCCTACACTATTAGAAGAAACCAGTAAAATTATGAAGGCTCAAGCTTCTAGAGGGGTAGATTTTAATGAGTCTAAATTTAAAGATAAAGTCTCTCAAGTCATCTCTCTATTAATTCCAATATTTGTGGTCTCATTTAAACGTGCTGAAGATTTAGCCAATGCTATGGAAGCGAGAGGTTATATTGTTGGGGGAAAGAGAACAAAAATAGACCTCATGAAATTTAGGATGATTGATTTAGTTGCCATCGTGGTTTGTTTTGGGTTACTAAGTCTCTCAATTCTCTTAAGAACAGGTGTGATTACCATTGCGTTATAAGTTAACTGTTTCTTATGATGGAACGAATTATCATGGTTTTCAATCGCAGATTAATGGAAATTCGATTGAGGCTGAATTGAACAAAGCCTTAACAAAATTAATCCATAAACCCGTAAAAGTGGTCGGTTCTGGTCGAACGGATAAAGGCGTTCATGCCAAAGGTCAAGTGGTTCATTTTGATAGTCCTTTGAATATCCCTGCTTATAATTATTTAAGCGCCATTAACAGTTTTCTACCTGATGATATTAAAGCGGTTGAAATAGAAAAAGTGGATACCGATTTTCATGCTAGACATAGTGCTATTAAAAAAACTTATCAATATGTCATTGGGAGAGAGTATAATCTATTTAATCGAAATCATGAAGCTTATATTAAGTATCCGCTAGACATTGATTTAATGAATCAGGCAACCAAAAAGTTTATTGGAACACATGATTTTAAGGGTTTTTCCGGTTATGTAAAAGATAAACCGACGATTAAAGAAATTTATGAAGCAACCCTTGAAGAAAAAGAAGATAAAATCTATTTAACGTTTACAGGCAATGGATTTTTAAAGTATATGGTTAGAAGAATGGTCGGAACCATCATTGAAATTGGATTAAAGAGGAAATCACTAGATGTGATCGATGAAATTTTTTCAACCCAAAACAGTAGTTTATGCGGTAAAACCGCAAGTCCAGAAGGGCTATATTTAATTAAAGTTTATTATTAGGAGGATTAACAATGTTTATCACATTTGAAGGTGGAGAAGGATCAGGAAAAACTTCTCTTATAAAAGAAGTGTCTAAATGGATGATTGAAAATGGGAAGGAAACCCTAACCACAAGAGAACCAGGCGGTTCTTTTATTGCTGAGCAAATCAGAAAGGTAATCTTAGATAATAAAAATGTCGATATGAGTCCCAAAACAGAAGCCTTATTATTTGCCGCATCAAGAATTCAACACTTAGAAGAGATCATTTTACCCGCTTTAGATGATAATAAAATTGTTTTGTGTGACCGCTATATCGATTCAAGTTTAGCTTACCAAGGTTATGCCAGAGGCTTAGGTTTAGAAGCGATTTTGAAAGCGAATAACTTTGTTTTAGGACACATGCCTAATTACACGGTTTATATTGATGTAGACCCAGAAATTGGGTTGAATAGAGCGCATTCGAGAGGGATGGCTAACAGATTAGATAATGAAACTTTGGCCTTTCATCAAAAGGTAAGAGAAGGTTATCTATTGATTAGCCAAACGTATAAAGAGCGGTTTATTATCATAGATGGCAATTGTGATATGAAGACTTTAGTTGAAAGAACCATCACGAAATTAAAGGATGTTTTAAAATGGTAGAAAACAAAGCGACTGAAATTATTGATTTGTTTCAAAAGGCGATTAAAAATGATCGTTTAAGCCACTTATATTTAATTAATGGGCCTAAAGGAACAGGAAAAAAAGCCTTAAGTTACAGTATTTCAGCCATTCTATTAAAAACAACTGAAGAAGCCTTAACGAAAGGTCATATGAATCTGTTTTTTATTGAACCTCAAGGACAAAGTATTAAGAAAAAACAAATTGAAGATCTTCAAGAAGAATTTTCCAAAACCTCACTCGTTGGTGGCAAAAGAGTTTATATTATTGACCACGTTGAAACGATGACGAATGAGGCTTCAAATAGTTTATTGAAATTTTTAGAAGAACCCGTATCAAGTTTGACGATCGGATTACTATTAACAGATAATATCGAACAAGTTATTAAAACGATTGTTTCAAGAAGTCAAATCATTAATTTACCTGGTTTAAGAGAAGAGTGGTTAACAGACCAATTACTTGAACAAGGCGTTTCACCTCTAAAAAGTGAATTATTACCTTTTTTAAACAAAGATATTGTTGCTTTACTAGAAATGTCTAAAGATCCAACCATTGAAACAGTAATCGATGCCTTCGATAAGTTTGTTGACGCCATGATTGAAAAGAAAAATTTATGGATTTACACAGATAAAGAATTAACGATTATTAAATCAGATAAAAACTTAATGATCTATTTTTTACAAATGTTATTAATCTTTTATTTAGATTTATATAAATTAGTTAACAATGAAGCAATCTCTATCAAAAGTTTTAAAGTTAAATATGCTTCCTTAAAACAGATCAATAAGAATAAAATTCAAGCAAATCTAGATGAGATCCATTCACTTTTAGTCAGAATCAATTATAATATTAATAGTGATATAGCATTTAATCAAATGATTTTAAATATAAGTTAGGAGTTTTAATTATGCAAGTATGCGAAGTCCAGTTTAGACAAGCTGGTAAAAGATATTATTTTAGTCCCAATGGTTATCAATTAAACCACGGTGATTTTGTTGTGGTGGAAACGGTTAGGGGCATAGAATTAGGTAAAGTCATGGGTGATTTAAAGGAAGTTGTCGATGAACAATTAAATAATGAAGTAAAGTCGATTTTAAGAATCGCAACCTCTGAAGATATTGAAGAAGCAAATTACAACACGACTTTAGAAGAAGAAGTGGTTAAAACAGCTAAAGTTTTAGTCAAACAAAATGAATTAGAAATGAAGGTTTTAGCAGGTGAGTATACTTTAGATAGAGACCGTTTAGTTATTTATTTTGAGGCCGACTCAAGGGTAGATTTCAGACAACTTGTTAAAGATTTAAATGAAGTATATAGAACTAGAATAGAACTCAGACAAGTTGGCTCAAGAGATGGGGCTAAATTTATTGGTTCTATTGGACCCTGTGGTCTCATTACTTGTTGTACCACTTTCTTAGGTACATTTGAAAACGTTTCAATCAAAATGGCTAAAAATCAAAACCTAAGTTTAAACCCTCAAAAAATAAGTGGGGCTTGTGGCAAGTTATTATGTTGTATCAAATATGAAAATGAAGCCTATGAAGAACTCAGAGAAAATATGCCAGATATGAATGAAATAGTTGATACCCCAGATGGTAGTGGAAAAGTAATCAGTATTCAACTCATTAAACGGCAAGTAAGAGTCCTCTTCCCTGATGATAGTGCGGAAACATACAATATTACAGAGGTTAAAAGACGTGATCATAAAAAATGATTTATTAGGCTATCCTAGATTAGACATTTATCAAGATAGCGAAATGTTTCATTTTTCAATTGATTCGATGTTACTGGCTGATTTTGTAAGGATAAAAAAAGGGACTAAAAAGATACTCGATTTAGGAACGGGAAATGCTGCAATTCCGCTATTTCTGACACTTAAGACCAGTGCTGAAATTCACGGTATTGAGATTCAAGAAGCAGTTTATAATTTGGGTGTTAGAAGTGTTAAAGAAAATAATTTAGAATCTCAAATTCAACTTCATCTAGGGGATATGAAAGAAGCACCGCAATTGTTTAAACATCAAGAATTTGATACTGTTATTTCAAACCCACCTTTTTTTAAATATAAACCTTCTTCAGTCATAAATAAAAATGAATATCTTACGATTGCACGTCATGAAATAAAAATAACTTTAGAAGAAATTATTCAACTTGCGAATAAGTTGTTAAAAAACAGTGGTTCATTTTATTTAATTCACAGACCAGAAAGATTGACGGATGTTTTGATTGCGTTAAGAGAAAATGATTTGGAACCGAAACGGTTAAAATTTGTTTATCCAAAACAAAATTCCAAACCGAATCATATT
>CAYJBF010000062.1:0-6140 GCA_964368415.1 uncultured Acholeplasmataceae bacterium
AATAATAATCTTGTTATTTTAGTGATTTTTTGGGTGAATTAGATTAAAAAAAACAGAAGGTTATCACCTTCTGTAATAGTTTATAAATTATTCAACAAATTGAATGATAGCCATAGGGGCATTATCGCCACGTCTAGGCATGGTTTTTAATACTCTTGTATAGCCGCCTTCTCTGTCTTTGAAACGTTCAGCAAGTGGCCCAAAAAGTTTTTGTAAAGCTGTTTCAGTTTCACTAACGTTTTCAGGTCTAACTAATTTAGCTGCTTGACGTCTTGATGCTAGGGTGCCTTTTTTACCTAAAGTAACCATTCTATCCGCTAATTTTCTTAATTCTTTAGCTTTAGCTTCAGTTGTTTCAATTTGCTCATGAATTATTAAATCCGTTACAAGGTCTCTCATTAATGCTTTTCTTTGATCACTTGTACGTCTTAATCTTGAATATGCCATAAGATTTTTTCTCCTTAATCTTCTTGGGAAGAATCGTCTTGTTTTCTACCAATAAAGCTTGGTGAGAAAGTTAAACCTAATTCTTCTAATTTATCTTTAACTTCTTTTAGTGACTTGCGTCCTAAGTTTCTAACGCGCATCATTTCTTCTTCTGTCTTCTTTGTCAATTCAGCTAAAGTATTGATACCTGCTCTTTTTAAACAGTTGAATGAACGAACACTTAAGTCTAATTCTTCAATTGGTTTTTCAAGTTTTTGGTTGTCAGTATCAACTTGTTTGTCCGTCATGAATGATAAATCATGTGTTGATAAATCTAAGTCTACAATAACGTTTAAGTAATCAATCATCATTTTAGCTGCGAGTGAAACGGCTTCATGTGGTTTAATTGCACCGTTAGTTTCAACATCCAAATGAAGTTCATCATAGTTAGCATTTCTGTCAACTCTGGTTTTTTCTACTTGGTATGAAACACGAGTAACTGGTGTAAATAGTGAGTCAATCGCGATGGTTCCAATAGCGGTTGTGTAGATCTTGTTTTCATCAGAGCCAACATAGCCAATGCCACGTCTTACTGTCAAATACATAGATAGTTTCCCACCATCAACAACGGTTGCAATAACTTGGTCAGGGTTAACCACTTTTAATTCATTATCTACATTTATATCGCCAGCTGTAACAACGCCTGCACCAACTTGGTGAATCTCTACATGTTTTTCAAAGTTTGATTCTGTAGAATCGGTTGTAAATATCACTTTTTTTAAGTTTAAAACAATGGTCATCACGTCTTCCATGACGCCTTCGATGGTTTGAAACTCATGTTCAACACCGTCAATTTGTACATTTACAATTGCTGTTCCAGGCAAAGAAGATAATAAAATTCTTCTTAACGCATTCCCAATGGTTATACCGTAGCCTCTTTCAAGTGGACTAATGGTGAATGTTGCCTTGTTTGGTTCACCTGTTACAGGTTCAGCCTTTACTACTGGTTTTGAAAATTTAAGTTCTTGCAAAATGATTCCCTCCCAATCTATAATTTATTCTATTAACCACGTGGTCGTTTTGGAGGACGACATCCGTTGTGTGGTACTGGTGTTACATCTCTAATGGATGTAATTTCTAACCCTGCTGCTTGAAGTGAACGTACGGCTGCTTCTCTACCAGGTCCTGGACCTTTAATAGAAACATCGACTTTAATCATGCCTTGATCAATGGCTGCTTTAGCGGCTGCTTCAGCACTCATTTGAGCGGCAAATGGGGTAGATTTTTTAGAACCTTTAAATCCAAGTGCGCCAGCACTACTCCAAGAAATTGCGTTACCTGCTTTATCGGTAATAGTTACAATAGTGTTGTTAAATGTGGTGTGAATATGAGCCATTCCAAGTGCTACGTTCTTTTTTACACGACGTTTAGTTTGTCTTTTTACTGCCATGGTTATGCCCCCTATTTCTTCTTATTCGCAATCGTTCTAGCTTTACCTTTTCTAGTACGTGCGTTATTCTTGGTGTTTTGGCCTCTTACTGGTAAACCTTTACGGTGTCTAATCCCACGGTAAGAACCAATTTCCATTAATCTCTTTATGTTTAAGGTTACTTCTCTACGTAAGTCCCCTTCTATTTGATATTTCGTTACTTCTGTACGAATTCTATTTAATTCATCTTCATTTAAATCTTTAACGCGTGTGTCTTCTGAAACGCCAGCGTCTTTTAAGATTTTTACTGCAGTTGAATCACCTATTCCATAAATATAGGTTAGTGATATTACTACACGCTTCTCACGTGGAATATCGATACCTGCTATACGTGCCATATATTAGTTCTCCTTTTATCCTTGACGTTGTTTGTGTTTTGGATTTTCACAAATAACCATTACTTTACCTTTGCGTTTGATCACTTTACATTTATCGCAAATAGGTTTTACTGATGCTCTTACTTTCATTTAATATTACCTCCTACGGTATGTAATTCTGCCTCTTGACAGATCGTATGGTGATAACTCAACTGTCACGCTATCACCAGGTAAAATGCGTATGTTATGCATACGGATTTTACCAGATACATGTGCAAGTACTATGTGTCCATTTTCAAGTTGAACCTTAAACTTGGTATTTGGTAGTACTTCTATTACTTTCGCTTGTACTTCAATTAAATCTTCTCTAGCCATAATGCCTCCTTTAAAGTTCTGTTAAAACTTCACAACCATCTTCTGTGATGGCTATCATGTGCTCGAAATGTGCACTTTTCTTTTTATCTTTTGTTACAGTTGTCCAATTATCTTTCAGGATTCTAACTGATTTTGTGCCTAAGTTAATCATGGGTTCTACACAAATAGTCATCCCTTTTTTAAGTACTGGACCATAGCCTGGTTTTCCAAAGTTTGGGACGTACGGATCTTCGTGTAAACTTGATCCAATCCCATGTCCTGTAAACTCTTCAACAATTCCAAATCCATATGGTTTGACATAGGATTCAATCGCATGGGAGATATCAGAAACACGATTACCTGGTTTGGCTTGTTTTAAGCCTTCATATAGACTATTTAAGGTCACATCTAAGAGTTGTTGGTCTTCATCACTGATTTTCCCAACCCCATATGTCCAAGCCGAGTCGCCATGATACCCTTTATATTGTACACCAATATCTAAGGTAACAATATCGCCTTCTTTTAAAATCATTTTTTTAGAAGGAATACCGTGAACAACGACCTCATTCACACTCACACAAATTGAACCTGGAAACCCGTTATAATTCTTAAACGATGGTATCCCACCTAAAGACAAAATAAAGGCTTCTGCCAATTCATCCAGTGTTTTAGTTGAAACACCTGGAGCGATGTGGTCTTTAATATGATCGCGCGTTAAGGCCACCATTCGGCCGGCCTCACGCATGATCTCTAATTCTCTTTTAGATTTAATGGTAATCACTTTTTATCACCAATTTTTTCAAGAATTTGGTCAAATGTATGTGCCGCATCTAAGAGCCCACCATTTGCCACAATCAAATTCCCTTTATTTTTGTAATAATCAATTAAAGGTGCAGTTGATTGGTTATAAATCTCTAGACGTTTTTTCGCAATGTCTTCTGTATCATCAGCGCGGCGCGTTAAGACGCTTCCATCAATATCACAAATACCTTCAGTTAATGGTTTAGAATAGTAAATGTTATAGATTTTACCGCATGTTGGACACATTCTGCGTCCTGTAATACGTTTGATTGCAATATCTTCATCACAACATAAGTCAATCGCAAAGTCTAGTTTAGTCCCGTTTCTTTCAAGTAATTCATCTAGGAAGATAGCTTGATTAACTGTTCTAGGGTATCCATCTAACAAGAATCCCTCTTTCGTATCAGGCATACTTAGTCGTTTTTCAACCATTTCATTGGTTACCTGATCGCTAATAAGTTGGCCTTTGTCTAGAATTGCTTTTACCTTAAAACCAAGTTCTGTATTGGACTGGGTGACTTTTCTAAACATTTGACCAGTTGATATGTGTGGAATCCCGTATTTTTCTGTTAAAAACGGTGCCTGTGTCCCTTTACCGGACGCAGGCGGTCCAAATATAATTAATTTCATCAAATTACCTCCTTAAAACGCAAGGTTTAAAATAAACCTTTATATTCTTGTTCGGTAGCTTGAGTAATAATTTGGTTTGTTGTTTCTAGAGCAACCCCTACTACAATCAGTAATGACGTACCACCTAATGAAACTACTTGAGCCTCAGCAGCGGTAAATCCAAATACCATCGATGTAATAATAGGTGAAGCAGCTAAAACCATTAAATAAACTGTACCAAGTAGGGTAATCTTGAATAAAAGTCTAGACACATAATTTTCAGTATCTTGACCAGGTCTTACCCCTGGGATATAAGCGTTACTCTTTGATAAATTATCGGCAACCTTTTCTGGGCTCATCATAATAAATGAATAGAAGAATGAGAATATCAAAATCAATGTCATATATAAGACAAAACCAATTGGTTGTTGATAGTTAAATATTTGATCCATCCAATACCCCATGTTGCTTGATGTTGAACCACTAAATGATCCAATAATAGAAAGTGGGATTGATAAAATGGTGGATGCAAAGATTACAGGAATAACCCCGGATGTGTTTAACTTAATTGGTAAATTAGAATCAGTTCTACCTTGACCTGCTCTTCTGTTTGCATATTGAATAGGAATCTTTCTTCTTGCTAATTCTAGATAAGTTACCCCAACTAAAATTAAGATATAAAGTAAGATAATTAAGCAAAATAAGAAAATGCCTAGTGCTGAACCATCACCAGTAATGTATTTAGACCATAGTGTAGTAATCATTGCAGGCAATGATGTAATAATCCCTGCCACAATTAACATACTTCCGCCATTTCCTACACCATAACGGGTAATCAAATCTGCAATCCACATTGCAAGTCCTGTACCAGCAGTGACGATTAATGCCATATAAATATAATAGAGGGCATTTGGTTCTAAAATATCTGGAATAAATTCCGCACCACCAACAGATAACCCAAGAAGTAACACTGAAGCTTGAACGAACGATAATACTAACCCTAAAACTCTAGTTAAACGGTTTAATTTACGTTGTCCTGCCTCACCTTGTTCACTCCACTCTTTTAAAACTGGGATAATATCCATTTGAAGTAATTGAACCACGATGCTGGCTGTAATATATGGGCTAATCCCCATTGCCATAATTGAAAATCTGCCAAGCGCATTACCTGAGAAGTTATTTAAGATGGCTAGGAAGCTATTGTTTTTAACAAAAGCTTGGATCCCAGCGGTATCAAGTAATGGAATTGGTACCCATGTTAATATTCTAAAAATGAATAGAATAAAGATGGTGATTCCAATTTTCTTTAATAATTTTGGATTCGTAAAAACTGCTTTAAGTTTATACAACACCTTAAATCACCTCAGCCGTTCCGCCCGCCTCATTAATTACCTTAAGGGCTTGTTTGGAGAACGCGTGTGCTTTAACTGTAAGTGATTTTTCAAGCGTTCCGTTTGCTAACACCTTAACACCATCATTTAATTTACGAATGATTTTTCTTTCGAGTAATACCTCAGGTGTTACAACATCTCCGTTTTCAAATACATTTAAATCTTTAACATTAATATTTGCGTATTCAATGTGGTTAACATTTTTAAATCCGCGTTTTGGCAAACGTTGGAATAGTGGGATTTGACCCCCTTCGAATCCTGGACGTGGACCGCCGCCTGAACGTGATCCTTGACCTTTTTGACCTCTACCTGATGTTTTACCAAGTCCTGATCCTGGTCCTCTACCTACACGTGTGCGTGATTTCAATGATGATTGATTAGGTTTTAATTCATTTAACATGTTCTTAACCTCCTTTACGCAACTTCTTTAACATTGATCAAGTGTGCAATCGTTTTAATCATGCCTACGATTGCATCATTTGATTCTTTTACGACAACACTATTAATTTTTCTAAGTCCTAATGCGTGTGCTGTTTTCACTTGGTTTGGTTTTTGTCCGATTAGACTTTTTACTAATGTAATTTCTAATTTCATGACTTAGACCAATCTGTCTACAGAAATACCACGTAATTCTGCGACATCTTCCTTAGTTCTTAATGCTTCTAAGCCAGCGAATGTTGCTCTGACTGTATTAATTGGGGACTTAGAACCCAATGATTTAGATAAAATATCGTTGATACCAGCAAGTTCACA
>CAYJBF010000063.1:0-6069 GCA_964368415.1 uncultured Acholeplasmataceae bacterium
CTATTGAAGTGGTAACTTTATTAGATAAACCAGAAGGCAGAGTTATACCTTTTACACCAAAATACATTGGCATTACAATTCCTAAAGTATTTGTCGTAGGCTATGGGCTTGATTACAACGAATTATTACGTAATATCCCTTATGTCGGTGTATTAAAGGAATCTGTCTATATAAAATAAGGAGTGATTAAATGAATCAAAAGAAAAACGAAACAAACCCTAGAGGACCACTTAAAGGATTTGGGATATATATTATATTCGCCTTAATTCTATTCGGGTCATTCTTTTTCCTACAAAACATGTTTAGGGCTGAAGATCCTGCAACACTAAGTCCTCAATCATTTGAAACAGCTATCACAAACTCATCATTAAATGGGTCTGAGATTACAGTTACACCAATTCCAACTGATATTAATTCCTACCGAATTAAAATTTATCAAGGTGGTAAATTAACATATAACTTTACCATGACAATCGATAACTGGACCGCTTTATCAGCAAATGTCAATTTCGATTCTCATAGTATTAAACTAAGTTATGTTGAACGTTCTGGTGTATCATTTTGGGATATATTATCCATCTTATTACCAATTATTATGTTGGTCGTCTTAGGGGTGTTCTTCTACCGTTCAATGAGTGGCGGAGGGGCAAACAAACAAGCATTTGATTTCGCTAAATCAAGAGCAAGACTTTCTACCTCTAAAACTATTACATTTAAAGATGTTGCTGGTATTGAAGAAGAAAAACATGAACTTGAAGAAATTATCGATTTCTTAAAATTTCCAAAGAAATACCGAGATATTGGTGCTAGAATTCCAAAAGGTGTATTATTAGTTGGTGCGCCTGGTACAGGTAAAACATTACTGGCTAAAGCTGTTTCAGGTGAAGCAAATGTACCATTCTTCTCAATCTCAGGTTCAGACTTTGTGGAAATGTTTGTTGGGGTTGGGGCATCAAGAGTAAGAGACTTATTCAAAGTTGCCAAAGAAAATGCACCCTGTATTATCTTTATAGATGAAATCGATGCCGTTGGTAGACAAAGAGGTGCTGGTATGGGTGGCGGTCACGATGAACGTGAGCAAACACTTAACCAACTACTTGTTGAAATGGACGGATTCAATCCAAATGCTGGTATTATCGTTATGGCTGCAACCAATAGACCTGACGTATTAGACCCTGCATTATTAAGACCTGGTCGTTTCGATAGACAAATTACCATAGATTTACCAGATGTTGCGGGTAGAGAAGCTATCCTAAAAGTACACGCAAGAAATAAACACTTAAACCCAACCATAAACTTTGGCGATGTCTCCAAACGTATTCCTGGATTTAGTGGGGCTGATATAGAAAACCTATTAAATGAAGCAGCATTGCTAGCTGCAAGATCAAACCGTAAGGTTATTGAACTTGAAGACTTAGACGAAGCCATGGACAGAGTTATGTTAGGGCCAGCTAAACGTTCAAGAAAAGTATCTGACAAAGAAAGAAAAATTATTGCTTATCATGAAGCCGGTCACGCTGTTATCGGGTTAAAACTAGAACATTCAAACGTCGTTCAAAAAGTGACGATTGTCGCAAGAGGTAAAGCGGGTGGATATAACTTAATGATGCCTGAAGAAGAAACATTCTTAGAATCTAAAGAATCACTAACCGCTAGAATTACCGGCTACCTTGGTGGTCGTGTTGCTGAAGAAATCGTCTTTGGTGATGTCACTACTGGAGCTTATCAAGACTTCCAAACCGCAACTAAGATTGCAAGAGCTATGGTGACTGAATATGGGATGAGTGACTTAGGTCCAATCCAATATGAATCCAATACTGGTAATGTATTCTTAGGTAGAGACTACTTAAAAGAAAAGAACTTCTCTGACCAAGTTGCTTTGGAAATTGATAAAGAAGTTAGAACCATTATTACTACTGCTTACGATCAAGCTAGAGATCTATTACTTGAACATAGAACTTTATTAGACACTATTGCTGACTACTTGTTGAAAGTTGAAACATTAACCAAACAAGATATTGATGAAATTGTTGAAACAGGCAAACTAAAACGTTACGATGAAAAAAATGGTAATGGTACTACTACTTTAGTTACTGAAGAAACAATTAGCGAAGTTGTTGATAACAATGAGACTCGATAAATATTTAAAAGTTTCTAGATTAATCAAAAGACGTACTGTCGCAAAAGACGCAAGTACTGAAGGTCATATAAGCGTCAATGATAAAATTCAAAAACCTTCCTATGAAGTTAAAGTTGGAGATATCATAAAGATTAGATTTGGGTTAAAAACGGTTGTAGTTAAAGTACTAATGACCGATAACCCACGAAAAGATGACTTAATGTATGAACTAATAGATGAATTCAAAACCACAAGTTAACGCTTGTGGTTTTTTCTAGGTTAAATAAGATTAGGAAATCTCGCTTTTTTTACAACTATTTGTTATAATGATATAGATTTTAAGGAGTGAATATAATGGATGAACATTTAACTGAGCAACAACTGGTTAGAAGAGATAAACTAAAAGATTTAGAAAACTTAGGGGTTGACCCATTTGGGGCACGATTTGATAGAACCCATACAACTAAGAAAGTATTTGACCAATATGACCAATTTGATCATGATACTTTAATAGACATGAACCAAGAAGTAACCATCGCTGGTAGAATTATGCGTAAGAGAATCCAAGGCAAAGCTGGATTTTTAACGATTCAAGATATTGACGGTCAAATTCAAGTATATGTAAGAAAAGACATGGTTGGCGATATACCTTATGAAGTATTTAAACTTGCTGACTTAGGGGATATTATTGGTGTAACGGGTCAAGTATTTAGAACTAAAACCGGTGAATTAACCATTAAAGCGAGAGTCTATACACACTTATCAAAAGCCTTAAGACCACTTCCTGACAAATGGAGCGGGCTTCAAGACGTCGAAGAAGCTCGTAGAAGACGCTATGTAGATTTAATTGTTAATGAAGAATCAAAACGTATCGCTTTGACAAGGCCAAGAATTATTCGTGCCTTCCAAAGATTCTTTGATGGCCGTGGATTCATTGAAGTTGAAACCCCAGTCTTACAACCTATCTTAGGTGGTGCTACAGCGAGACCATTCATTACACACCATAACACATTAGATATGGAATTCTATTTAAGAATTGCCACTGAACTACCACTTAAAAAATTAGTCGTTGGTGGTTTAGAAAAAGTCTATGAAATCGGAAGACTATTCAGAAATGAAGGCATGAGCCCAAAACATAATCCAGAATTCACTACCGTTGAAGCTTACCAAGCATACTCTGACATGGAAGGCATGATGGATTTAGTTGAAGATGTTTTAAGTTATGTAACATTTGAAATCTTAGAGAAATATGATATTGTTTACCAAGGTAAAGAAATCTCATTAAAGAAAGGTTTCAAACGTATTAGTATGACCGATTCCATTAAAGAAATTACAGGCATTGATTTTAAAGCCGTTCAAACGTTAGATGAGGCTAAAGCTATCGCAAAAACCCACCACGTTAAAGTTGAACCACATTTTACTATAGGACATATTATTGAAGCTTTCTTTGATGAATTTGTTGAAAAAACCATTGTTCAACCAACCTTCATTTATGGACATCCAACTGAAATTTCTCCACTAGCGAAAAAGAATAAACAAGACGGAAGATTTGCCGATAGATTTGAATTATTCATTGATGGTAGAGAATATGCCAACGCATTCAGTGAATTAAACGATCCTATTGATCAAAAAGAACGTTTCTTAAGTCAATTAAAAGAACGTGAACTTGGAAACTTAGAAGCCAATGAAATGGATACTGACTTTATAGAAGCCTTAGAATATGGCTTACCACCAACAGGTGGTTTAGGAATTGGGATTGATCGATTCGTAATGTTAATCACCGATGTGAATAACATTAGAGACATCATCTTATTCCCACATATGAAACATAAATAAGTATAACATAATAAAAGGGACCGCTTGGTCCCTTTTTTAGTCCACTATAATAAAGTTTTGCTCTAAAAATTTAATCTCTAAATCGGTAATGACTGAATTTCTATTAACGGTAAATGTTACTGTATCATTACTTCTTACTTTTAATAACAAATCCGATATTTGGTAAAGTTGGTTAATTTGATACGTAACACCTTTTAAAGTAATGCTAACTATTTCATCGTTTACTTCAAAATAGAGGGAGGCAAGTGAGCCTACATTAATAGAATCTACTTTAACGGATTCTTTAATAACAATTCTATCAACATTCTCATTATAACTGACGATTGTTTCATCAACTTTCATGGTAATCCCTAAGAAAGCCTTTTTCACTTTCTCATTTGCCTTATTATCGCTATGATAAATAATGTTATCGGAAACATTTATAACGATGTTAGAAGGAATTGCATAACCAATACTTTCAATTGAAGTATCAACCATCTTCGCATTTACAATGCCAATTAAATCACCATTTGCATTAAATAGCCCGCCGCCTGAATTACCACTATTAATCCCTGTATCCACACGCATAACACGGTAAGTAATGCTATCTGTATTATTACTATTTGCCATTTCAATATATTCACTTTCCAGTGAAATAATACCTTGGGTTGTGCTAATACCATTATTTTCCGGATTTCCGATGGCAATCGCAACATCACCAGCTTGTAAGTTATCTGAATTAACATAACTTATTTTTCCAGCCATACTGTTTTTAATAATCTCTGACTGTGTCACTTTCAATACCGCAATATCGTAGGTTTCAGACCCACCAACGTAAGTGGCTCTTATTTGATTACTTGGTTGTTCAAGTCCGTATAATGAGATATAAATTTCATCACTTATTTTATTGCTTGTGTTGCTGTTACTATCATAGACTACATGATGGTTAGTGATAATATAAGCCGTTCCAGAAGATTTGTCTAATTTGTATATAACACCACTTCCAGCACTACCATATTCCACTGTAGTCTCACGAGGAATTCCGAAGATTGGATTAATTATTTCCACTCTTCTAAATAGAGCACGTACACTTACGCTACTTCTTAAACCCTTTTGAACCGCTTTAGTATAGTCATTGGTTACTGTAACATCTACATAAGTGTCTATAAAATCCAACATAGACCCCGTAAATCCAGCTTCTAACGCCGCTTGATATAAATCATTTACAGTAATTTCATTTGAAGGCGCTACTTCTTGATTAGAGATGGTTATGCTTTGAGTTGTTCCGTCTGTGAAATTAATTAAATATTCAACCACTTCATCATTTTGTTCTAAGAACTCAATATTTTCAATTTTTGGTTGTTCGGCTATTTTAGTGGGTAAAGTAAAACTACACCCACTTAGCATCAAAGTCATCATAAAAATACTCATTGTTAAAACTATTCTTTTCATAAATTCACTCCTTTTTTACTTAACGGTATTATAACACTTGAAAATCAAAAACCCAAAGTTTTTTGTATAAATAAAAAACCATTTTTCAATGGTTTAAATTTCATCTAGTAAATCGTATTCCTCAGCAATTTCAAAGAATATTTCACCGATTGGATAAAAGTCTATACCAAACTCGTCGTATAACTTCACCGATACTTTATCCAGTTTCTCATAAAGTTCAACTGGGGCATCTTCTTTTCTTTCTAAGATGGCTAATATTTCTTGTTCGATATCCGTGAGTGGTTTTGTTTTTTCTTCTTGACCTTGAGCGGCATCATATAATTCATTTTCTAGTTCAATGGTATTAAGAAGCAGAATAATCGTTGAGGCTTGTTGATCAAGGGCATAAACATCCCCATTATAGGTGTGTTCTAAGATTAAACTAATTTGGTCGAATTGTTCAAACAAATAGTAAAACCCCGCATTAAAAATTTGAAATTCATCTTCATCAAGATGTTTATTTTCAATATTTTTATCATATAAATATTTAATGACATCAAACACATGTTTGTATCGATCCATTAAGAGGGATTTAGCTAAATTCAGTTTATCAAACAAATTAGAATTTTCAATTAACCAACTTGCATAATCATGAAATACTTTATCATCCATAGTATCACACCTTTCAATAAATAATATTATAC
>CAYJBF010000064.1:0-5894 GCA_964368415.1 uncultured Acholeplasmataceae bacterium
ATTTTATATGATGATGAGATTATCATATTTAATAATGATGTCTATTATGCTTATGTTTATCAAATGGACAATGATAAAAGCTCTTATCAAAGTGATTTCTTTATTTTAAATAATGGTAACATCTTATTATGTGGGATTTCACAGGTTGAAGGTGATGATTATGATGTGGTCTTAAACGGAAGAAAAGTAAAAATATATTATGAACTGTATGATGTTTTAACTAAGAAAAGAAAAGACATTTCTCTTAATATTCATATTGATTCAATTATCAACAATAAACTCTTAGACTCACAAATTTTAGATTCTCAATCAGTATTGACAGATAAAGTACATAATCTCGTCTTAGGAAGAAGAATTAACCCTGAAACAAAAGCTTTTATAGACGCTGAAACCATTTTATTAACTTCAGATAATGAACTGAAAAACATATCATTTATTAAAAATGCGTTAGGACCAGTAACCAGTTCAAATCTAGATCAAAGACTAATAAGTAGTAATTTTATGATAAATGAAAAAGGGATGTTTGTATTTGATGAACAAGGAGAGATTCAACACTTTTATCAGGGTATCAATAACAATCATATTATTTATGATAAGTTTATTATTAGTAAGGATACCACAGGGAATTATAGTATAAAAAACTTACATACCAATACTATAATCACCACTAAACTATCTAAAGCAAGTTCTTCTAGTAAAGTAAGCAACTTATTTATTAATAAAGATAACCAGTTAGAATTACTCCAAAAAGATGGATCTTTAATAGAACTCGAAGGGACATATAGTCACCTAATTAACCCTTTTGATAAAGAAGAATTAAATGTTTATGTCACGTTTAACTGGTTTACTCAAAAGTATTCGTATTATGATTATTATGGTAACCTACTATTTAGTAATAATTACAGTGATAATCAAGAAAGTGTTGTCTTATCTTACCAAGAGGGGAATACTTATAGATTTGTTATCCAAACAGATGATTACTATTATGGTAGAAAATATTATGTTATTGAAGGAGACTTTGTCGACCGAATAGATTAACTTTAAGACCAAAAAAGTAAAAGTAAATTCATTGATTTAAAAAACGCAATTTTTATAAATGAAAATGCGTTTTTTTTATTTGTAAATGGAATACGTTTACATGAAAAATATGACGCATTTTACTATACTAGATTATTAAAATGATGTAATATAGTTAGGTAACTAAGTAATAAGGAGTGATTAAGTGGATAATAAAGTATATATAAGAGAGCTGTTTATTCTTAATAATAAGCTAAAACGCTTGTTAGATACGAAGCATCAGAAGAATGGTTTACATTCTGGACAAGCACGTGTATTAATCTATTTATATAGAAATAAAGACCAAGAAATCTATCAAAAAGACATTGAATCCACGTTTCAAATTAGAGGCGGATCAGTGACAGGCATTATTGATAGTTTAGTGAAGTATGACTATATTAAAAGAGTCAGTTTAGAATCTGATAAAAGAAAGAGAAAGATTGTTTTAACTTTAAAAGGTGAAACATTCGCCGAACACGGTATTGAAACTACGACCCATATGGAAAGTAGAATAAATGACTTAATGGATGAAAAAGAAAGAGTGGTTTTTGAATCAGTGTTATTAAAGATGAATAACTGGATCGATGAGGAGGAACAAAATGAGAAAACTAACTAAATATTTTAATACAGTTAAAAAAGATTTAATAATGGTTCCTTTTTTAATTTTTATTGAAGTAATATTTGAAATTTTAATCCCTGTTTTTATGGGAAAATTAATTGATGATGGGATTAAGGCAACAGATGCTTTAGGCAATGCTGCCCCTAATCAAAACATTATATTTATGTATGGTGGGTTAATGATTGTATCGGCAGTCATTGCCTTAATTTTTGGGATACTGGTAACGAAAAAGGTATCTAAAGTATCAACAGAGTTTGGACATAACTTAAGACAAGCGCAGTTTGAAAAGATTCAGTCATATTCATTTGAAAACATTGATAACTTTAAAACTTCAAGTCTTATCACAAGAATGACTTTAGATGTTAATACGATTCAACAAACAACGAATATGACATTAAGGGTTGCCTTAAGAGCCCCTTCTATGTTTTTATTCTCTATCATTAGTATCAGTATATTTGCGGGATGGTTGGCAGCGGTGTTTGTCATCGTAATTCCTATCTTACTATTTGGATTTTATATTATCTTATCCAAGGCATACCGTTATTTTGTCCAAATGTTTGATAAAATTGATAACTTAAACCTTGTCATACAAGAAGATTTAATCGGGATTAGAACCGTTAAATCTTTTGTAAGAGAAGATTATGAAATAGACCGGTTTAATAGTGCGGTTGATGATGTAAGAAAAATCGGGATTACCGCTGAAAAGATCACCATTTGGAACAGACCTTTAATGCAGTTTTCCATTGGCTTAAGTTTTGTGTTAATTGGTTGGTTTGGTTCCCAGTTAATGGTATTTGGTAATTTAACTGAAGGTCAGTTTGCCAATACCATTACCTATGTTAACCAAGTGTTATTTAGTTTAATGATGATCAGTCATGTGTTCTTAATGTTTGCGATGTCTAGAGCGGCCATGGAAAGAATTACTGAAGTCTTAGAAGAAAAACCATTACTGTTAGAAGCAAGTAATCCGGTAAGTGAAATTAAGGATGGTTCGTTTAGTTTTGAGAATGTTGGGTTTAAGTACGGAAAACTTGACAATAAACCAGTACTCTCTAATGTTAATTTAGAAGTACCAAGTGGTTCATTTGTGGGTATATTTGGATCAACCGGAACTGGTAAATCAACCTTAGTTCAATTATTATCAAGACTGTATGATACAACTGAAGGATCTATTTATATTGGCGGAAAAGATATCAAGAATTATAGTTTAGAAGCTTTAAGAAAAGAGGTTATCTTAGTACTCCAAAAGAATGTTTTATTTAGTGGAACGGTTAGAGATAACATCTTATGGGGTAAAAAAGATGCATCAGACGAAGAAGTCATTGAAGCCTTAAAGAGTGCTCAAGCTTATGATTTTGTGATGTCAATGGATAAAGGAATAGATTCTTGGATAGAACAAGGCGGGGTTAACGTCAGTGGTGGACAGCGCCAAAGATTAACAATTGCCAGAGCATTAATCGGTAACCCTAAAATCTTAATCTTAGATGATTCAACCAGTGCGGTTGACACTAAGACCGATTCCAAAATTAGAACTGCACTAAAAAATCATTCACCAAATATGACAAAGGTGGTTATCTCACAAAGGTTATCTTCACTTGAAGATGCAGATATGATTATCTTAATGGATGAAAACGGAATTAATTCAGTTGGGTCACATGAAGATTTATACCAAAACAATAAAATGTATAAAACCATTTATGATGCCCAATCTAGATCAAAGGAGGTCGAAGAATAATGCAAAAGAAACAGTTAAGAGCAAAAAAAGGCACATTCAAAAGACTTCTAGGGCTTGTATTTAGGCTTAATAAAGTAAGTATAATACTGGTTGTATTATTTATGTTAATTGCTACATTTGCGAATGTTGGTGGAATGTCAATGGTTCAAAATGTATTAGCAGAAGCAGGTAACATGGTTGAAACAGGTAGCACTGATTTTAGTCAAATCATCATCTATATAGGAATTATGATAGCATTCTTCTTAATCAATATGACGTTTAGTTATACGTATTTAAGAATTATGGTTAATGTTGGACAAAACTCGTTACTTCATATTAGAGGTGGTCTATTCAGTCATATGATTGATTTACCACTTAGGTATTTTGACACCAACAAACATGGTGACATTATGAGCCGTTATACCAACGACGTGGATGCCACAAGACAAATGATTGGACAAAGTTTACCTAACCTTATTAGTTCTTTACTATTAATGTTAGGCTACTTAGTTGCAATGATTGTTACATCATGGCAGTTATCTATCTTCACAGTATTCTTTGCCGGTATTCTTGTGTTATCCACCAGAATTATTGCAAACGGGTCTAAGAAATACTTTATTGCTCAACAAAAAAATGTTGGGGCTTTAAACGGGTATGTTGAAGAAATGATTGAAGGTCAAAAAGTAGTTAAAGTATTTAGACATGAAGAAGAAGCTATTAAAGACTTTTCTAAACTCAATAGACAAGTTGCCGACTCCGCACGTATCTCTATGAGTAGAAGTGGGATGTTAATTCCTATTACGATTAACGTAGGGTTCTTAGGATTCTCAGTTACTTCAATTATCGGTGGGATAATGGCGATTAATAACATGATAACAGTTCCACAACTGGTAGCATACTTATTATTCACAAGACAGTTCATGGGGCCAGTTAACCAAATGGGTCAACAATTAAACTTTGTTCAAATGGCTTTAGCAGGATCAAGTAGAGTATTTGAAGTCATGGACTTAGAAAAAGAAGTTGATGAAGGTCATATTACGCTTGTCAATGCAACCTATAATGAACAAGGTGAACTGGTCGAAACAAAAGATTCGACCAGCGTATGGGCTTGGAAAAACGGAAATGAATTAACCTTAGTAAACGGGGATGTTAGATTAGAAAATGTGGATTTTGGATACAGAGACAATAAACTCGTCTTAAAGAACGTTTCGGTGTTTGCGAAACCTGGTCAAAAGATTGCTTTTGTAGGCTCAACTGGCGCAGGTAAGACAACCATCACCAACCTTATTAACAGATTCTATGAAATCAACAGTGGGGTTATTACATTCGACGGAATTGACATAAAAGAGATTAAAAAGTCTTCTTTAAGAAAATCCTTAGGGATTGTCTTACAAGATACCCATTTATTCCAAACTACAGTAAAAGAAAATATTAGATATGGTAATTTAGGTGTCAGTGATGAAGCAGTAATTGAAGCAGCTAAATTAGCCAATGCCCATGAGTTCATCTTAAAACTTCCTGAAGGTTACGATACTATTATTACAGGAGACGGATCAAACCTATCCCAAGGTCAAAGACAACTAATTTCTATCGCAAGGGCTGCGATATCCAATCCACCTGTCTTAATTTTAGATGAGGCAACTTCATCAATTGATACGTATACGGAAAGATTAATCCAAGACGGAATGGATAAACTAATGGAAGGTAGAACTGTGTTTGTGATAGCCCATAGACTATCTACCATTAAAAACTCTAAGGCCATTATTATCTTAGAAGATGGTAATATTGTCGAACGTGGTAAACACAGTGATTTAATTGATTTAAAGGGTACGTATTATCAACTTTATACAGGTGCCTTTGAATTAGAATAATAATTTTTCTATATTAAATTAAAAAAATCAGCATTAAAAAACCGTTCGAAGTTCGAACGGTTTTTCATAGTGCATGATATTTACAATATGAATAATAACAACATGTCAATCACAAAAGTACCACAATAATATTTATGTTATTTAATATGTGCATTTTAATGCACATTATGTTACAATCTATTTGGTGATATTATGTTATTAGAATTATTTGGAAATAGATTAAGAAGTATTAGAGAAAGTATGGGTATTTCTCAGATTAGATTAGCTGAACAAACCGGTATTGTTAGAGAACAAATCTCTAGAATTGAAAATGGACAAATCAACCCAACTTTAGAAACTATTTCAAAGCTTAGTTTTGCTTTGGAAACACCTTTATCAGATTTATTCAATTTCCCATTAGAAAACATTAAATATAGAGAATATAAAATTAAACCCTTTGTTAAGTGGGCTGGAGGTAAAACTCAAATATTGGATAAGATTACCTCTTTATTACCGAAGAAGTTTAACACTTATTTTGAACCTTTTTTAGGTGGTGGCGCACTGTTTTTTAGTTTAGTCCCTCATAAAGCAGTTATTAATGATTCGAATGATGAGTTAATATCTGCCTTTAAGTGTTTTCAAGATAGTAATAATT
>CAYJBF010000065.1:0-5740 GCA_964368415.1 uncultured Acholeplasmataceae bacterium
ACCTAGAATCTTATTTAGATACGGTTTATATTCATGATGTTAACCAAAAATCCTATACCATTAAGACACCTTTATATCAACTTGAAGAACGTTTAAAGCCTTATAAGTTTGTGAGAATTAGTATTTCATTCGTTTGTAGCACAAAACATATAAGACATATTAAAACACTCTTAAATCAAAAGTTGGAACTGACAATGATGACTAATGAAAAACTTATTGTTACAAGAAGTTATTTAAAAGGATTCAAACAGACCTTAATGCTTTAAAAAGGAGGCATACTTATGAAAGAATTCGGAATTGTATTAATAGTATTACTTTCGTATATGTTTTTAGTGATTTTATATCTAGTTATTAAAGACCACATTTGGTTTAGAAGACTTAATCGATTTAGACAACAAGAATCATTAGAAAAAGTTAAACCAAATCCAAATATTAGACAAAAACGTTTTGTCACGTTAGCTATTACATTTGCCTTAGTTGTTTCAATTCTTCCAATGTTAAACACTAAACAAGTTAATCCGCCAGTTTATGTGAATAAACAAATGGTGAACCTTAAAACCGTTGAATCAAAAGAAAAACTTACTAGTATGCTTGGCAACTACTATGATACTTTGCAATATAAAGGTGGGGTTTGGTTTGGTGGTGTTGAAGATACGGCCGGCGTTCCTGAAGCTGAATCTCCAAATGAATCTGCTGTAGACCGTGAGTTCATTGACACCAACAACCAAGTTGAAGGGGTTCAAGAAGCCGATATTATCAAGACCGATGGCTCAAGAATTTTCTACGGTCCATATGGTAGAAATAAAGTGTCTGTGATTGATGTATTTGATGATACTTACGCGGCACTAGCTAAAGATATTACATTTGAAAAGTTTTATTTATCCACCATGTTTTTAACAGATGAGTATGTCGTTATGGTTGGTTATGAATATGAACAATTAGAAAGAAAAGCTTATTCAGAAGACGGTCCATATTTTGATATATGGTACCCATATGTCTATAGTGGTGCCATCTATGTGTATGATAAAGTTACACTAGAAGAAGTTTATGTTTATAAAACTGAAGGAAACTTTGTCGATTATAGAGTTATTCAAAACAAGTTATATTTAATCGCTAATGTGAGAATTAATCAAGAAGATCCTCGTCCAACTGCTGAAGTTAGATATGAAGGAGAAACCCGTACTGAAGTGGTCGATTACGATCAAATCTATTATTTTGATGAAAATAATGTTACAGGTTTAACAACGATTACGGTATTAAATCTTGAATCATTTGAATTGGATACAAAAGGTTTCTTAGGTAGAACTGAACAAATTCATGTCAGTGAAACGTCTATTTATATAACATCAACCTATTATGATTATTCAATGTTTAACCGTGAAATCAATACGGATATGACTGGCACAATCAACTTTGACGAAATCTATAAGACAGGGGTTACTAAATTCCGTATTTTAGAAGATGGTTCAGTTGCTTATGTTGGTAGTACTAAAGTATTAGGTTTTGTTGGTGGACAATATTGGATGGATGAATATGACAGTTACTTTAGACTTGTCACAACCGCATGGAATAGTAAACACCGTTTGTATGTCTTAAAAGAAAATGAAGTTATTGATACATTAGATACCGTTAGTTACCTAGATCAAGGTATTGGTAAACCAAATGAAAGTATTAAGAGTGTTCGCTTTGATAAGACGAAAGCTCATATTGTTACCTTCTTACAAACAGATCCGCTTTATACCATTGATTTATCAAACCCTAATTTCCCAGTTATTACGAATGAAATCCAAGAACCAGGCTTCTCAACTTACTTACATCCATGGGGTGAAGATTACTTAGTTGGTCTTGGCCAAATGGCGGATTTAAATGGTAGAGTGACTGGTATTAAGTTAAGTGTTTATGACACCAAGACTTTAGTCCCACTTGAAACATTTGAATTACCTTATGAATCAAATGGTGGTTTCTCTTATAGTTACACAGAAGGTTTATACAACCCTAAAGCCATTTTAGTCGATAGCGACAAACATATTTTCGCATTCGCACTTTCTACTTATAGTTATTCATATGTTAATGAAATATATGATTACAGTTATGAAAGTGAGTATTTAATCTTTACAATTGATTTTAGTAAAGAAAAAGTGATCTCTGATCCGATTATCGTTAATCACTCGAAAGCAGAATATTATTATAATGTAGACAGAGGTATCTATATCGAATTTAATAACGGTATTAAAGTAGATAAGATAATTTATACCTTCTCCGAATATCAAATGATTAGTATTAATTACGAAACAGGTTTAGTGGTTCAAACCTTACCTTTAATATCTGAGATAATTCCTGTAAAGTAGTAATACTAAGAAAAGACCCCCTAAAAAGGGTCTTTTTTTAGCATATAGATTGTAAATAAGTTTAAAAAGTTTTATAATTAACCTAATTATGGGACCCATAGTGGCCTAAAAAGGAGAAGTTATGAAAAATAAGAAGGTTTTTGATATGGTACTATTTTCAACGTTCTCAAGTATTATATTGATTTTAACGTTAGTACCAAATATTGGATATATTAGAGTTGGTGTAGCAAGCATTACGATTGTGCATATCCCTGTTTTAATTGGGATTATGTTTTTAGGTTTGGGCTATTCAGTTAGTTTAGGAGCCGTGTTTGGGCTGTCTAGTTTGATTGCGGCATTTATGTATGCCTCATCTCCAACCGATTTGGCCTTCCAAAATCCGGTTGTATCAATACTGCCTAGAATCGTATTTGCTTTAGTTGCGTTTTTTACGATTAAGTTACTGTTTTGGATTAGAAAGAAAAGTCAGTACGGGAATTTAATTAATTTTGTTTTAGTCACATTTATTTCTACAGCATTTATTTTATTTGCTTCAGAAGGTATCGTTAAAGTAACAGGGTGGTATAGAGAAATAGTTTATCCAGTAGGGATAATGATTCTTGTCGGGTTATTGGTTGGTTATGTATTTTTTATTAAGAAGAGTAAACACCAAAACTTGGCCTATGTACCAGCATCATTCATCGTTTCAACTTTAGCTCATACAATTTTAGTATTAGGGACACTGGTGCTAACTAAACCAGTTGTGTTTGGTGAAAATGCCGATATCTTTGGGATTATCTTAATTACTTTAGGGACCAATGGGGTTATAGAAGCGGCTACCGCTGTGTTAGTTGGCACACCAATTGTGTTAGCGTTAAAGAATTTATTAGAAAAGGATGAGCTGGATGAATCTATTATTTGATGTTGGGAATACCGAACTTAAATTAGGGGTTGCTGACGATTCTAAAGTCATCAAAGTGTTTCGTTTTTCTAAGTTTCATGATAAATCTATCGATGAACTCTATCTTTCTTTTTATTTAATCTTTGATGATTATGATTTTAATAAGGTAGCGATTAGTAGTGTTGTGCCTGAAATAACCTCTAAACTAAGAGCTTTGGCTTTAGAATATTTAAATATTGAGGCCGTTGTCGTTGAACCAGGGGTTAAAACAGGGTTAAAGATGAAGGCTGATTACCCAGCTGAAGTTGGAGCGGATTTAATTTGTGGAAGTGTTGCGGCATCAAAATTAGGCAAAAATGTGCTATTCATTGATTTAGGAACAGCCACCAAATATGTATATGTTGAAAATAATACCTTAAGTGGTGTTGTCATCGCACCAGGGGTTGAAATCAGCATGAATGCCCTTGTTTCTAATACCGCCTTGCTACCAACATTTGAACTTAAGGCCCCTAAGACCGTTTTAGGAAATAATACGGTAACTTGTTTACAGTCAGGAATTATTTATGGCACCGCTGCTCAAATTGAGGGATTGGTTGGTAAGATTAAAAAAGAAGTCAATAAAGATTTTCTTGTAGTAATAACCGGTGGCCTATCCGTATTGTTTAATAATCTCTTAGACATACCGTTTATTGATTCAAAAAATTTAGTGTTAGACGGTCTATTAGAAATACTTTTAAGAAACAGCCTAGTTAAATAGGCTTTTTTTAAAGTTTAATCTTTATGATTATAATAAATTGTAGTATAATGTTGGTTAATTGGAGGGGAATATATGTCTTACTTAGAAAATTATTTAAAATGGAAAAATGAATCCTCTTTAAAAGCGTCACTTAAAGACGAATTAAATCATTTAAGTGAAACAGAAATAGAAGATGCTTTTTATAAAGAATTAGAATTTGGTACGGCTGGGGCAAGAGGTTTAATGGGTGTGGGGACCAATAGACTGAATGTTTATACAGTAAAAAAGATTGTGTTAGGGTTTGCGAAATATATTAAAAAACAAGCTAAGAAAACCAACTATAAAATTGCGATTAGTTATGATAATAGAAATAACTCAAGAGAGTTTGCTTACACGTCAGCTAGGGTTTTAGCTCAAGAAGGCATTGAAACTTACATTACAAAAGAATTAAGGCCAACACCATTTTTATCCTATATGGTGCGACACTTTCATTGTGATGGTGGGATTATGATTACTGCTAGCCATAACCCAAAACAATATAATGGGTTTAAGGCTTATGATTCACACGGAAGTCAATTAATTCCAGAACTAGCGGATAAATTAATAACTGAAGTCAATAAAATTAATGATTATTTTCATATCCAAGAAAAAGATTCTAAAGATTATATTCATGAGGTTGGCAATGATTTAGACAGTGCTTATTTATCAAGGGTTAAAGACATTCAAATACACCCAGGTTTAGATAAACCTTTAAAACTGGTTTATTCACCACTACACGGGGCCGGATCAACGTTAATCCCGACCCTTTTATCACAATTAGGATATAAAGTATTTCCAGTGAGCGAAGAAATGACTGTTGATGGTAATTTTACGCATACGGTTTCATCAAACCCAGAAGAGTTTGATGCGTACAACGGGTCCTTAAAGTTAGCGAAAAAGATTGATGCGGATATGATTTTAGTGACTGACCCTGATGCCGATAGACTTGGGGTTATTGTCAAACATGAGGGGAGTTACCAAATCTTAAATGGGAACCAAACCGCTTCATTAGAACTATTTTATATTCTTGAACAATTAACACTAAAAAAGACATTACCGAAAGATGGGGTTATCTACGTATCTAACGTAACAACACCACTTATAAAAGAGATATCAAATCTTTATAATGTTCAAGTTCATGAAGTATTAACTGGGTTTAAGTTTATCGGGGATGCCATTGAAAAGTCAGATAAACCTTATATCTTTGGGGCTGAAGAATCTTATGGCTCCTTAATAAGCCCTTTTGTGAGAGATAAAGATGCTGTTCAAGCTGTTTTATTCTTAGCGGAAATGGCAACTTTTTATCAAAAACAGAACAAAAGCTTATATCAAGTACTATTAGATATTTATGATAAAGTCGGGGCATATGCTGAAAAAACCATTTCTCAAACGTATGAGGGGGTTAATGGTTTAAATAGAATTAGCGAAATTATGGCTCATTACCGTAAAACACCTCTAGAATTAACCGGTGAAGAAGTGGTTAGAATTGATGATAACTTATCTCAAACTTCTAAAGCAAACGGACTAGAAACCAAATTAGACTTACCAAAAGCAAACGTACTAAAGTTTTATTATGCTTCGGGTAATATAGCGATATTAAGACCTTCTGGGACAGAACCAAAACTTAAAATATATTTATATGTTAAAGGGGACAACCCAATAAAGGCCAACCAAAGAATAGGTTTAATTGAAAATGAGATTAAACAGAAAGTGAAGGAAGTATAGGATGTATAAAGA
>CAYJBF010000066.1:0-5695 GCA_964368415.1 uncultured Acholeplasmataceae bacterium
CATCACTTAACCCAAGAATGACGGTTAAGGAAATTGTGGGCGAAGGATTGATTGTCCAAGGTGGCTTTACCAATGATGAAATCGATCAAAAAGTAGCTGAAGCACTTGAATTAGTCGGATTATCTCCTGAATTCGCGGCAAGATACCCACATGAATTTAGTGGTGGGCAACGTCAAAGAATTGGGATTGCCAGAGCACTGATTATGAAACCTAATTTCATTATTGCTGATGAACCAATTAGTTCACTAGACGTCTCAATTAGAGCACAAATTATTAACTTATTGACTGAACTGAGAGCAAACTTAGGGTTGACGATTTTATTCATTGCCCATGACTTATCGGTTGTGAGATTTTTCTGTGATAGAATCGCTGTCATGTATTACGGTAAGATAGTGGAAATGGCACCAAGTGAAGAACTGTTTGCCCATCCAATGCATCCCTATACGATTTCATTATTATCGTCAATTCCGCAACCAGACCCAGACTATGAAAAAGGTCGTGTGAAGATTGATTATAATCCAAGAATGCATGATTATCGTACGGATAAACCAACATTACGAGAAATTGCACCAGGACACTCAGTCTATGTCAACAACCAAGAGTTTGATGAGATTAAACGTAAATATGATCAACAAAACTTAATCAATAATTCTAAAGTAGGAGGCAAAAAATAATGAAAAAAATGCTTACCTTAGCACTTGCTATCGTGTTTATTTTTACAGCTGCTGCTTGCAAAGATAAAAAATCTACAGATGATAGTATCAACGTCGTTTTTTATACACCAGTTGATGCCTCTGAAGTAGACAACTTATATCAACTTGAATCTGGTGTATTCATTGAAAAACCAGAAGATCCAACTCGAGATGGGTATATTTTTAATGGTTGGTTCAAAGATATAGCGCATACGCAACCTTGGGATTTTGAAACAGATCAAGTTGGAGAATATTCAATTGTATTATATTCAGATTGGATTGCGGCATTATTCCAAATTATCTATGATACCAACGGTGGCACGTTACCTGCTACATACCCAACCGAATTTAAAACGGGACAAAACGTTATTTTACCTAGCCCAACCAAGACAGGGTATCAATTTGCGGCATGGTATTTGTACGATCAAAATGTTAATGGCACAAAACCTGGTGACAAAGGATATCAATCGATTCCACAAAACTACGTCGGTGACTTTATTATTTATGCGCACTATACGGTTATTAAAGTAACTGTCACCTTTAATGTCAATTTCCCAGAGGCAGTTGGCGCACCAGTTCGACCAAACTCAAAAGTGGTTAGTTATGGTGATATAATTGACTTTACAATGTATGCAGATACAGCAGGTTATAAATTTTTAGGTTGGAATTCAAATTCAACTGGTACAGGTACATGGTATATCAATGGTGAGGTATTCACTAGAACACAACGATTAACGTTGTATGGCATATGGGAAAAAATTTAAAGAATGAAAAATTAAGTTTTTATAAAAAAAAGAGAAATCAAATTCTCTTTTTTCTCACGAGCTTTTTAATCATCGCGGTAGCTATTTTCTTCATTTTGTTAAGTTCTGGGGTTGATTCTAATATTTTATTAGGAATTTATTTTGTCCTCGC
This sequence comes from uncultured Acholeplasmataceae bacterium, assembly GCA_964368415.1. Taxonomy (GTDB): domain Bacteria; phylum Bacillota_I; class Bacilli_A; order Acholeplasmatales; family UBA5453; genus UBA5409. Next base: position 1,608 of record CAYJBF010000066.1, read on the forward strand.
AATCGTTTATTTAGGGGTTTTGCTGGTTTTTAGGGTTCGTTTTAACATTTATAACACATATTACCAATATTTGTTGATGATTGAAAATAAACGCCCCCCTTATCAGCTGTCAAAAAAACTCTATACCGAGAACTGGCTAAAAGATATTCAAAATACCTATCAACTAGATGTCGATAACAATCAATATCAACTCTATTCAACCTATGTTAAAAAGAGTCATACCCCTTACTTTGTTAAACAAACATTAGTAATTATCGTGGTAGCCAAAGACCCAGGGTTTGATTTTTATTCGGATGATATTAATCATGAGATTGAAAAATTTCACTTGAGTAAATTGAAAATTAGAAGGCAAATCGTATTGCAATTTAAACGGTATGAACACTTGGATGATGTCACCATTAGTGAAATTGAACAAATTATTAATTATAAAGAAGGTCAAAATCAAATCATTCATGTTACAGCTGGCTATTCTGATAAAGAGAATAAACTCTATTTTTTAGAGCCACAAAAAAGATACCCTTCTAAATACTATTTGTTTACCTGTCAAACCATTAAAGCTTTAAGCTATATAAGTGAGTGATAAAATGAGTAAAGAAAAATTTAAATTGGTGGAAAAAAAAGCATCTTTCTTAATTGAAGATGAAGCGGTTGAAACAGAAAAAAAACAAGGTGAACCGACCACCGAACAACTCAAAAAAGATGAACAAAGAAAAAAAAGAAAACGCCTTTTAATTACCTTTTTGGTAATGACTGCTATTTCATGTATTACCTTTATCTTAGGTCTTTTATGGCAATGGGAATGGAGTTTAATGGCTGCGACAGACGCACTGACATTATCGTTCGCGCTTATCTTTTTTGCCGGGTGGATTATGTTTGTTTGGAATTTAAACATTTTATCTCCCCTCATTCATGGATTTAAAACATTTGGACTGATGTTGGTTGGTAAAAGACCTAAAACAGATTACTACGATTATATGAAGAAGATTGAAGAAGATCCGATTCCCAAGTATTATTTCGTAACCTGTTTTATTACCTCAGGTATTCTATTGATTCCACTGATTATCCTGGTATTATTAGCAAGTTAGAAGACTTTCGTTAGTCTTCTTTTTTTTTAAAGTGATTTCATTAGATAACAGACCAAAAATATTATATAATACATATGATAATAAGGAGGACTAGAAATGTCGAAATTAACAATAAAAAACTTACATGTGTCAATTGACGATAAAAATATTCTAAATGGGGTGAATTTAGAAGTTAACAGCGGTGAAGTTCACGCGATTATGGGACCAAACGGGACAGGTAAATCTACATTAGCTTCAGCGATTATGGGATCACCAACCTATACAATAACCGAAGGAAGTGTTTTTTTAGATAACGAAGACATCTTAGAAATGAGTGTCGATGAACGTGCTAGAGCAGGTTTATTTCTGGGGATGCAATATCCAGCAGAAGTTTCAGGGGTTACCAACAGTGACTTTATGAGAGCTGCTATAAGAGCAAATAATGAAGGCCAAAATATGCCTATCTATGAATTCATTAAAAAATACGATTCAACGATCAAAGAATTAAAAATGAATGAAGATATGGCTCACAGATATTTAAATGAAGGTTTCTCTGGTGGAGAAAAGAAACGTAATGAAATCTTACAACTCAAAATGTTAAAACCAAAAATAGCGATTTTAGATGAAATTGATTCTGGTTTAGATATTGACGCTTTAAAGGTTGTTGGTGAAAATGTGAATGATATGATTAGCGACGAATTTGGTTGTATCTTAATTACCCATTACCAAAGAATCTTAGATTATATTAAACCAACTTATGTACATATCATGATTAACGGGAAAATCGTATTAACGGGGAAACAAGATTTAATTGAAAAAATTGATAAGAATGGTTACGAATGGGTCAAAGAAGAACTTGGCATCGAATTCGAAGGTGAATAAAGATGCCTGAGATTATTTTAAAAGACCATATCATTAGTGGTGACATTATAGATGGGATCACGTATGATGCACCAAAATTAATCGTTAGAGACAAGTTGGTTATTAAAGATCCCATTAAAATTACGCTTAAAGATGACAATAACGAAAACTTAGAAATTATCATTGGAAAATCAAGCGAAGTTAAGTTTATCTTAGAAGTAGCCAGCGAGGACCTTGAACCGAATAACTACAATTTAAAACTAACTGCGATGGATAATTCAAAAGTTTCTTATTTACTAATTAGTGATTTAAAGAGTGAAAAAGGGACGATTCACCATTACTTTGAAGCAAAAAGAGATTCTCAAGTTGAATTGATGGGCGGATTTGTTAGTAATAAATTAGAGGCGAAAATGCAAGCTAAATTAACTGGTGAAGGCGCCTATGTTGGGATTAGAGCAGTTGCGGTAAGTTCATATGGAAATATTCAAAACATTGATATTGAACTGATTCATGCTGCTAAATACACCACTGGATTAATGCATAATATCGCAATTGCCAATGGAAACGGGAAAGTTATTTTGAATGGCGTTGAAAAGATTCTTCAAGGCATGATTAAAGCAGATGCTTATCAAAACTTAAAAGGCATTATCGCTTCTGATGCAGCCATTATTGAAGTGAACCCAATCTTATTGATTGATGAACATGATGTAAAAGCGGGACATGGGGCAACGGTTGGTAAATTAGAAGAACACAGCATTTATTATTTGATGAGTAGAGGTCTTACACGTAAAGATGCCGAAAAATTAATGATTAATGGTTTATTAACACCACTCATTGACGCAATTACAGACCAACCATTAAAAGAAAGATTTGTAGAATTGGTGAATGAACGTTTATGATACTTGATGTAGAGAAGATTAGAAAGTTATTTCCAATCTATGAAGAAAATCCTAATATTGTTTATCTAGATACCGCTGCATCTAGTTTAAAACCTACTCCAATGATTGACGCCTTAAATCATTATTATCAAAAATTAGGTGTTAATATCCATCGAGGGGTTTATAAGATAGCGCATGAAGCAACCGATCTTTATGAAAGTGCACGGATTAAATTAGCCCATTTTATGAATGCGAGCCAGGAAGAAATCATTTTCACCAAAGGTACGACCAATAGTTTAAATATGGTTGCTAATCACTATTTGGATATTCTAGGACAAACCGATGAAATTATTATTTCAGAATTGGAACACCATTCATCTTTCCTACCGTGGCTAAACGTCTCACAAAAAACACAAGCAAAATTAAATTTTATTGAATTAGATAATAACGGGAAAATAACGATTGAGGCTTTTAAGCGAATCCTGAATCAAAACACCAAAGTCGTCGTTATCACAGCTGTTTCCAATGTGATGGGTAATACTGTACCAGTTAAAGAAATAACTAGATTAGCACACGAAGTGGGGGCGCATGTGATTGTGGATGCGGCTCAAGCTGCACCTCATATCAAAATTGATGTTAAAGATTTAGATTGTGATTATTTAGCATTCTCGGGTCACAAGATGCTTGGTCCAACAGGAATCGGTGTCTTATATATGAAATCCTCTTTAGCAAAATCATTTAGACCGGTTGAATTTGGTGGAGAAATGATTAACCAGGTTACTAAAGATTCAATGACTTTTAAAGAAAGTCCTTATAAGTTTGAAGCGGGAACACCTAATATTGCTGGGGCAATTGGGCTGGCTGCTGCGATTGATTTATTAACGGAAATTGGCTTAGATAACGTTACCGCCCATGTCGATGCTTTGTATCATTACACCACCAATAAACTTAAAAATATTGAAGGCGTAAAAATATATAATCAAGATAGCGATACTGGTATTATTGCCTTTAATATTGATACGATCCATCCTCATGATGCTGCAAGTATTTTTGATAAGAATAATGTTTGCGTCAGAGCCGGACATCACTGTGCGCAACTGATATTAAAGTGGCTTGGTGCTGAATCAACCCTGCGTGCCTCATTTTATATTTATAATGACTTTAGTGATTGTGACAAATTTATTGAATCAGTCATTGAAGCAAGAGATTTTTTTAGAAAGTTTTAAGGTGATATAATGAATTTAGATCATTTATATAGAGCGGTCATCATGGAACATTATAAAAG
>CAYJBF010000067.1:0-5582 GCA_964368415.1 uncultured Acholeplasmataceae bacterium
CAGAAAAATCAATTCGATTAATCTAAAAAAATATTATTTTAAATATATTATCTAGCTAATGGCCTGTTAACAAAAAGTTGATGGGCTTTTTTATTGATTAAGATATTGAAAGTATGATTGAAGAATTTTGAATAATCTTTATTTAACGCTACAATAAATATCTTTGTTTTGAGATAAATGTTATAATCATTTTGTTAAAATAAAAGGATGATAATATGAAAAAACCAGAATTATTAGCGCCAGCTGGCACAAAAGAAGCGTTTATTAACGCTATCAATGCTGGGGCAAATGCCATTTTCATGGCTGGACACCGGTTTGGTGCTAGAGCATTTGCGGAAAACTTTACAGAATTAGATTTAAAAGAAGCGATTAATTATGCACATTTGCGTAACGTCTCTGTATTTATAGTGGTTAATACCTTAACTTTTGATGATGAAATTGAAGATTTGATTGCTTATATTGATACTTTGGTTAAAAATCATGTGGATGCGTTAATTGTACAAGATATTGGGTTGATTGAATTACTTGTAAAAAGGTATCCTAATGTTGCTATCCATGCATCGACGCAAGTCAATGCGCATCATGTAAGTCAGGTTAAGTTTTTACAGTCACTAGGTGTTAAACGTGTAATTCTAGCAAGAGAGACTTCTTTAGATACAATAAAAGAAATTAAACGAGAAACTAATGTGGAATTAGAAGTGTTTATTCATGGGGCTTTATGTATCTCTTATTCAGGAAATTGTTTGATGAGTTCTATATTAAATAATCGTAGTGGTAATCGGGGGGAATGTGCTTATAATTGTCGTTTGCCATATATGTTAGTAGAAGATCAAAAAGTCATTAGTACATCGTCCTATTTAATGAGTTCGAAGGATTTAATGACCATTGAATATATAGATAAGTTGATTGAGGCAGGTATTGATTCATTTAAAATAGAAGGTAGAATGCGTAAGAAAGAATACGTTGCAGAGACAGTATCAAGTTATCGTCACGCAATTGATGCTTATTTTAATCGTCAAAAACCGGATTTAAAGAAAACGATTGATAACTTAAAAAGAGTATTCAATAGAGAGTATACAAAAGGGTTTATTTTAAATGAAATGCCTAAAGACTTGACCAATACGTTTAGACCCAATCATTTAGGTGTAAAAATTGGAGAAGTCATAGCTTATAAACCAAATTATGCATTAATTAGGCTAACTGAATCATTAGAAAATGGGGATGGGTTTCGAATCATAGGAGATGTTGATTACGGTAATTTCGTTACATTTATGAAACGCAAGAACGGTGAGGTTGCCAAGACAGTATCTGCAAAAGAGGAAGTATGGCTAAAAGTTAGAGATGAAGTATCCGTCGGTTCAAGTGTTCATAAAACATCAGATAAAACACTTGAAAATGAACTATCAGTTTATCAAAATACGGAATTTAAAATCGTACCTATTAAAGGCTATGTTAAAGCTTTTTCAAATAAAAAAATGACTTTTGAAATCATTGATGAATTGGGGCACCGTGTTGAAAAAGCTTCTTTGAATGATTTATCAGAAGCTAAAACAAAACCGCTCTTAAAAGAACAACTTTTTGAACAGTTTTCTAAACTTGGAGGCACACCATTTTACTTTGAGAGTTTAGAAGTTTTTACCGATGAAAAATCTTTTATGTCAATTGGTGAAATTAATCAAATTAGAAGAGATGCTCTAGATGAATTATATAAAGTTAGAATAGAAAGACCTCAAGCGGTTATAATGCCTATTGAATCATCTTCACAGTTTTTATTTGAAGAAGAAGAAAAATTGGTTGTTAAAGTACATAATAAAGATCAATTAGAAGCGGCGCTTGAATCAGGCATTCAAACCATTTATTATGATGATCTTATTGAAAAAGAAATCCCAATCATTGAGGGCATCAACTTCATACCTGCTAGAAAACGAATTATTGAAGAATCACCCTATGATATTTCTAAACCTACAGTTATTAATGAGTTAGGTTCACTCTTTATGAATGATAAGAAGTATCCACTGATTGCCGATGAATTCTTAAATATCACAAACATATATTCTGCAGCATTATTATCAAGATATCATGTTCAACGAATTACCTTATCAGCAGAATTAGATCGTGAACATGTTCTTAAGTTTTCTCAAAGATATTTTAATCAGTTTAACCAATATCCTAATTTGGAAATGGTTGTTTATGGTCATAAGGACTTAATGATTTCAAAGTATTGTCCAGTGGCTAAAACATTTGATTATAAACCTAATTGTAAACTTTGTTTCAAACATCAGTACTATTTAAAAAGTGAGTTTCAAGGACAATTTGGCTTAATAAATGATGGCAATTGTAATATGCGAGTGATGGATTCATTGCCTTTATCTTTGATTGAAGATTTGCATGATTTAAGGCAGGCAAACATTAAAACATTTAGATTGGATTTTACATTAGAATCTAAGACACAAACATTAAAAATCATTAAGGCATTTAAACAAGCATTCGCTAATAAGCCTTATGATTTAATGATTGGAAAGTACCGAAAAGGACATATGGAAAGCAAATTCAAAAATCATCAGTAATAAGAGTTGTTAGGGAATATATATAAAAATAGATAACCGAGCACATGTTATTTATAAGGTTTGATACAGACGAATCAAACCTTTTTTATTTTATATAGATGAATTCATCAAGTCTGGATTAGTTTAGTAATTTTATTTGTCATTTTTATATAGAAATAATATTTTCCACCACAGTTAATATAAAAGTGATTGTAATTTTGATAAGGTATTTAAACTTAATTAAATGTAATTAAAAAAAAGACTAAGAGATAACTCCTAGTCATAGTATACGAAACAGCTTTAAGCTGTCTTAAGTTCTAAATCATCAACGGTTAAGTTATTTAACCAAGTACCTTTTTTAATAATGTGCATTGAGAAAACAAGTTTTACGATATCTGTTGATTTACTTGCTAAGAAGATAATTAGGATATTTACCCCAAGCTCAACTCTATAGGTACTTAATAAGATTACTAATGGCAAACCCACTAAGTAAGTTGGAAGTTGATCGAGTAAGAATGTTCTTACTGAATCACCACCAGCTCTTAATGCGTAGTAACTCATTGCATTATAGCCGTATATTGCAATAAATCCTACGTTAATCAAAATGATTTTATAGGCTAACCAGTAAAGTGAATTTACTGGTGTAAACATAAGTAATACGACCGGTGATAAAACAATGATTAATAACATAATAACAAGGTTTGTTACCATCATAATAGCTCTTAGTTTAGCTAAATAGTCTTTTGCTTTTTCAAAAGAACCTTCGCCAAGAGCTTGACCAAGCAATACGCCTGTGGCAGTTGCCATTCCAGAATAATAAACAAAAAATATGTCTGTGGCGTTTTGGGAATACCCATAAGCGGTTACCCATTCATAAACCCCACTAGTAATAAACATCGCATAAAGAACCATCGCAATAGACCATAAAATTTCATTAACAATGATTGGTCCACCCTTTAAAATATACATTTTAACTAAACGCTTTGTCACAACAAATTTATTAAATATTTCTTTAGCATAATTTTCTTTACTATAGAATACTGCAATAATGATTAAAACAACGAGTTCAGCCATTTTAGAAATTACTGTAGCCCAAGCAGCACCGATTGCCCCCATAGCCGGGAACCCCAAATAGCCATAAATTAAAATCATATTTAAACTCATGTTCACAACTATCCCAACAATCCCGGCAAGTAAAGGTGCTTTTGCTCTTCCAATTGATCTAAAGAAGGTCGAAATCATAAAAGCCGTTAAAAAGACAACGGCACCATAACCAATGATTTTAATATATTGGACACCGAAAGTCACCGCTTCTAGTTGCTCAGGATCGGTTGTAGGTAGAAACATCTTAATCACTATAGGGCCAAAATAGTATATTAAACCACTTGATAATAAGCCAAATAAAATAGCTAAGATTAATCCTAACTGAAATGTTCCTATAATACCATTTTTGTTTTTAGCGCCATAATATTGTGCTACAAACACACTTATTCCAGCAGTTAAACCAATCCAAAAAAAGTTGATGATAAACATAAACCTGTTGGCTGTTGATACACCCGTATATGCAGCTTGTGAAAACCCGTTGATCATAAAGGTATCAATAAGTCCGGCTAGGTTTAAAATCACTTGTTGAATGATAACTGGGATTATAATGGCAAACGCCATTTTGTTAAATGTTTTATCGCTTAAATGCTTTTTTAATTTCTTCATAATAAACGCTCCGAATTCAATTGTAACAAATAACATCAAAAAATCATACAAAAAGATTAGCAAAGTGAAGAAATGGGAAATAAACTATGAGATAATTGTATCAGTATAACCTGAATAAATAGAAGAAGTGTTAGATGTTATAAAGAATATTGTGAAAATGGGGATGACGGTCGTGATAGTTACCAATGAAATGAACTTTGCAAAAGAAGTATCAGACCGTGTATTATTTATGGATGAAGGTATGATTGTAGAATGAGGTACCCCTGAACAAATATTTGATAACCCTCAAAATCCAAGAACAAAATTATTTCTTAGTAAAGTATTATAAAATACTTAAATTAACTACAAAAAAACTCAACGCACACTTTAAGAAATGTTTTATTTTCTTAGGGCGTTGAGTTTTTATTATTGAGTGTTAATTAAATATTGCTGAAAATATGTCTTTCAAACCGATTATATAGATTATAGTAAGTAAGTTTTTCAATCTCTTCTTTAGTATAGCCTTCACTAATAAGCTTACTAATAAGTTTATGTAATTCAGAAGCATCTTTAAGTTCTTCAATATTCATTGTTTTTTCAGATCCAAAGTAATCCATAAAATCAAACCCAAAAGAAACATTATCAATGCCCATTACATGAATAGCTTCTCTTAAGTGAAGCATAAAAGTATCTAAATTACGATCTTTTTCTGCCTCAGCAATAAACCCACCCGCAAGGGTTAAACATAAAAGGCCGTTGGCTTCTTTTAATTTTAGAAGTTGTGCTTCAGTTAAATTTCTTGGGTGATTTCTAAATTGACTAAGGTTACTATGGGACACTAAGATGTTGTTATGGGTATAATTTAGAACATCATAAAAGGATTTTTCATTTAAGTGAGATAAATCGATAATCATATTGTGCTTGATCATAAAATCTAATACTTCATAGCCTTTAGGTGTTATACCGCGGTCTACAGGACCCTTCACACCGGTTGCGTAAGGATTGGCTTCATTCCATGTCAACATGGCGTGACGATACCCTAAATCATAAATCTTTTTCATGTCAGACACACAATTTAGATTTCTTAAACCTTCTATACCTAAGATTACTTTAAATGATTTTAAATCAACTAATTCCTTGCTTTTTGATAGAGCTTCAATGAGGTTAAATTCACTAGGGGAATATAATGTCCAAATGCCACCATTCATGTTATTTTTTAATTGTGGAACATGATAATCTTTAAAGCGGTTAAAATCACCTTTTAAACTGCTTTGGTAAACATCATAAAGAATGTCACTATGGGCATCAAATATTTTAAATTTCATCATTAATATCATCTCTTTTCAT
>CAYJBF010000068.1:0-5549 GCA_964368415.1 uncultured Acholeplasmataceae bacterium
GTTTAAAAAATTCATAAAGCTTGTCTTTTTCGATTGTCTTTAAGTTTTGATTTAATACGTTCTTTAAGTTTTGAACGGCAGCTTGAGAAAATTCTTTAGGATTAATGGATTCTTCTAAGATTTCTCCGACTTTAATTCTTTTCTTAATTTTTCTAGCCTCAGACAATTTAATTTGTTTATACTTTGGATCTGCTTCTAAATCATACCCTTCATCTGGTACAACCAACTGTTGTTCAAAAATAAGGATTTCATTCCTATCTCTATTGATTTCAACACGACAAGATGAATGTCCTCTGGTTTTTTTAAACGCAGCATGCATTCCTTTAATAAAACCGTCCACTATTTGTTCGTATGAAAAATCTCTTTCTTCCGCTAAAGCGTCTAGCGCTTCAAAAAATGCTTTGCTTACCATATATCCTCCTAAAATTTAATTGCTAATCTCAATTTAATTATATCACTATAGTTAACTTCAAAGATCTTAAATCTACCTTTTAAGTTAACTTTAACATACAATGTTTCTTCTTCAATCTTTTCTAAAGTGCCTTCATGTTCTAACTTATTGGTTCTAAATAATATGTATTTTCCAACAAATTTTTTTGCTTCTTCTAAAGATCTAATATCTCTTTCAGCACCAGGCGAAGAGACTTCTAAATAATAATCATCAGGTAACTCACTATCAATTAAATCGTTTATTTTTTGATTAACACTAGATAATAAATCCGAGTTTAAATCATCACCATCAACCAATATTTCTAAGATAGCCATGCCCATTTCGCGTTTTGTCTTAAGAGAATATAACGTTAAGTTTTCTTCTTTTAAAACAGGTTCAATTAAGTTTTTAATGTTTTCTAAGTTCATCGTCTCACCTCAATAAAATGAGCGGATCTTCATCCACTCACATTACTTGTTTATTATATCACTTATTTTGTTAACTTTCAATAAATATATTTTTCCAATCTGCGAATGCAAATGATTTGCAAGTAGATGATTTTGTGATATAATCAATTTGTGTTTTTAGGAGGTTACTATGAAAAAAAATTTGTTTTTGCCATTATTACTCATTACAATCTTATTATCCAGTTGTACAAAACCAGTTAAACATGATGTTGTGACAACTTTATTTATTCAATATGATATCGTTAGAACCATCGCTGAAGATAAACTAACTTATACCATGTTAATGCCACCTGGTGTGGATGCACACGAGTTTGAACCTAGTTCTAAGCAAATAATAGAGATAGAATCCTCTAAAGTGTTTTTTTATACTTCTTTAGAGATGGATCCATGGGTTAAAAAATTAGATAAAGGCAATAGTACTTTTATTGATTTAAGTCTATCTAATGTTTTTGAATCTAAACATGTAGAAACAACGATTGAAAATACTCATGATCATGACGAAAACCTACATTATTGGACAGTGATCGAAAACCAAATTGGTATGATTGATTTAATACTAGCTGAACTTATTAAAATCAACCCTCTTGAAACTAATTTTTTTACGGATAATGCAACCACCCTTAAAAATGAACTTCAAGATATTAAAACTGAACTATTAAACTTACCAGATACTGACACCCCTTTATATTATGTTGGTCACAATATATTTTCCTTATTCAATGAAGAAATGCATTTAAATATAATATCTCTAACTGATGCTTTTACAACCGAAGTTAACCCAACTTCAAATGACATTATGTTAATGATTAATCAAATTAAAAATAGCGAATCTAAAATATTCTATTTTGATCAGTTTGAAGGTCTTAACACTGCCACCTCTATTGAAAGCGACTTAAAAGCTTCAAATTATTCTATTACTAAAAAACCACTTCACTCTATGCATAACGTATCAAAAGATCAGTTTAATAACGGGATTACTTTACTAGATTTATGGAAAGAAAATGTTATCAATATTAAACTGGCTTATGAGGTTTAGATATGATTTTGAAACTAGATAATGTCTCAGTTAAAAAATTTGATAATTGTATCATTAAAAATGTTTCTTTTGAAGTAAATGAGGGAGATTATTTAAATATCGTTGGTCCTAACGGTTCAGGTAAAACAACTTTAATTAAAGTACTTACCAACCTAACTAAACCGACTGAAGGGATTGTTACCTTTGGAGATTATAAGTTTGGCTACATTCCGCAACATCTACACCAAGCTAAGTTTATGCCCGCAACCGTTTATGAAGTATTAAAGTTGTCTAACTTAAAAAAAGTTAAGGATTCAGAAATTGATGCCTTATTAGACTTAATGAATATTACTGAACTAAAATATCATAAAATGAAACAACTAAGTGGTGGAGAGTCTCAAAGAGTTTATATCATTAGAGCGCTTCTTTCTCATCCTGATGTCTTAATTCTAGATGAACCTACTAGTGCTTTAGACCCCAGTTTTAGAGATAAATTCTATAATTACATCGAAACCCTTCATAAAAACGGGATGACCATCATTCATGTCACCCATGATTTATCAGAAGGTTTAAGAAGAGGTTCAAAAATTATTCAATTAGACCAAACCATTAGATTTAGTGGAACCTTTGAAGAATTTCAAAACTTCCATCAACACCACCATGATGAAATAGGGGGAGAACACTATCATGTTTGAGTTCCTCACTTACCCTTTCATGATTAGAGCAATTTTGATCGGGGTTACCTTAGCGGTATCAACGTCTTTAATTTCAAACTTTTTAGTGAGTTCAAACCAATCCTTAATTGGAGATGGTTTAGCCCACATTAGTTTTACTGGGGTTGTAATAGGGGTACTTTTCAGCAATAACCCCTTATATATCGCCATACCGATTGCAATACTTGCATCAATCTTAATTAAGTTTTTAATGAGAACCAATAAAATCGATGGTGATACCGCAATTGGTTTGGTCTCCACTTCAGCACTAGCAATTGGGTTTATCTTAATCTCACAATCTAGTGGATTTAATATGAGTGTAGAATCCATGCTAGTAGGGTCAATCTTCTCAACTGTATGGATGGATGTACTTTATTCAAGTATTATTATGTTATTGGTATTCACCTTTACAATTTATAGTTATAAACACTTATTTTCAATATCATTTGATAGTACCTATGCTAAATTTAGTAAAATCAAAGAAGCTTATTATGATTACTTCTTAGCTGCTATTACCGCTGTTGTTGTGGTGGTTGGAGTACAAACGATTGGAACTTTACTTGTTAGTGCATTTATAATATTTCCTGCAGTATCAGGTAGTCTAGTTGCTAAATCATTTAAACATATGGTGATTAATAGCGTAATTATTAATGTTGTTGTAACTATTACAGGTATTATATTAGGCCACTTCTTAAGTTATCCAGCTGGTGCTTCAATCATCGTTTTGCACGGAATCACTTTCGGGGTTCTATATTTATTCAAATTGATTAGGAGGATTGAATAATGTTAAAAATGACCAAACAAAGAACAACCTTATTAGACTATTTAAAAAAATCATCTAAACCTTTATCGGCAGAATCAATCTTTCTAGAGTTACCCCAAGGATCTATGAACTTGTCTACAGTTTACCGTTCTTTAGAAGCGTTTGAAAAGGCAAATTTAGTAAGTAAAACATATTTAAATAATGTTGCTTTCTATAAAATAAGTTCTCATGATCATAAACATTATTTGGTCTGTAGACTTTGTCATAAAATGATAGAAATTGATTGTCATGTAGATAGCTTCTTAGATGAAGAGTTAAAGAAACATAAATTTAAAGTTGAATCGCATGACCTAACTGTTTATGGGATTTGTGAAACCTGCCAATTAAGTTAAAAAAAACCACTGAAAAGTGGTTTTATTCATTAGCTATATAGATTTTAATTGATAGATAAAGTCCGTATAACGATCCTAAACTCATTACTGCACCAGATATTATCAAAAAGTAGGTTTCATAATCTTTAAAGAATGAAGCAAACAAGCCTAAGATTAATGCACCAGCAATCACATATAAAACAATCTTTATTTGTGATGTGTCTTTATGACTAATTACGGCCAAATCATCTTTCTTGGTTAAAAAATACCAAACAATTCCACCTATAACAATTAAACTTAAAAAAAACAGTTCTAATACTTTAAATAGGGTATCTCTAGTAATTAGACTTCTTAAGATATAATCTAATCCATAAAAAAAGAATCCTGTATAAAACACTATTTGTAAAACGATGCTTCTTTTTAATGTTTGCATGATTATCACTCCATTATTATTTTAACATAGAATAATTATATTTGTTAACAAAGATAGCGAATTATGATATAATTAATACGAAATGAGGCTATGAACCAACTATGAGAACAGCAGTTTACGCAGGGTCCTTTGACCCCGTTAGTAATGGACATATTGATATCATGGAAAGAGCGGCTAAATTAGTCGATAAACTCTATGTCTTAATTACGTATAATCTTGATAAAAAATCTATATTCACACTAGAAGAACGCGTTAATATGATAAAAAAAGTCATCAAATCCGACAACATTGAGATTGCCTGGACTGACGACTTAGTTGTTAAGTTTGCTGAACAACATGGCGCAACCGCCCTAATCAGAGGTCTTAGAAACATTAAAGACTTCGAATCAGAAATTGCCTTATATCATTTTAACCGTAACATTGATAATAGAATTGAAACAATTGTATTATTTCCAACGTATCTTTATACTTATTTATCTAGCAGTGCTATTAAAGAACTTGTCTATTATGACCAAGACATCTCAAAATATGTTCCTAGCATTATAAAAGATGAAGTATACGCTGGCATTAAGAGATCATTTAAGAAGCCCTAAATGATAAACGGCTTTAGATAAACCATCTTCATCAATACGAGCAGTAACGTGAGTTGCTGCTTTTTTTAAGAAATCATATTGACTATTTCCCATGCAAATGCTAATATCTGCAACAGTTAACATTTCTAAATCATTCGCACCATCGCCAAAACAAATTAGTTTATCCACATGTTCTAATTCTTTTATCTTAAGAATTGATACACCTTTATTCACATCTTTACTAGTCAAATCTAACCCATCGGTTGTCCAAGGGTAAACCGTCAAATGGAGAAACTCTTCCTTAAACGTTAAGTATTCTTCTCTTGGACAAAATACCCACACTTGGTAAATGTCTTGGTACTTATTATAAAACGGATCAATAACAGGTACTCTTAAATCATAATCTCTTAAACTTGCTTTTGATGCATCGGTTAAATCTGAGATTGCAAATTCTTTAGCGCCGATATAAGCTACGCCATAACCTCTACTTTGAGCATATTTAAAAATGTGTTCAGTATCCTCTTTATTCATTTTTGTGCCAAACAAATAATCATCATTGTGGTAAGCTGTAGCCCCATTAATCAATACCTTATAGCTAAAAAAGGGTAAGATTTCTGCAATAGCGTTTAATTGGCTATAGCTTCTTCCTGTGGCAAGTCCTAAAATATACTTATCGTTTTTTGCTAATGCTTTAATTGCTTCAACGGTACTTTTCCATATTTTTCCATTTTTATTGTCATATAACGTTCCATCCACATCAAAAAATAACATTGTCTTCATAATAT
>CAYJBF010000069.1:0-5511 GCA_964368415.1 uncultured Acholeplasmataceae bacterium
ATATTTTGACTGGGTTTATGATCTAATTTCTCTAATAATAAATCAACCATTATTTCCTTAGGGATGTTTGTTTCTTTAAGGGAATCAATCAAACCATAATGGTCTTCCTTAAATGTCTTTTTAAAATGGATTAAATCAAGGGTTGATTTATAATACCCTAAAACTGGTAAGGATTCTTTTCTTAAATTTATATATTTTAAAGCTTCTCTGTCTTGTAACTTCAAAGTGCTTTCAATGATTTTCACTAGTACTAAATCATACAAAGCATCTTCTTTTTGATGCCTAAAATAATCAAGAGTTTCAACTAACTGCTCTTTTGCTTCCAAATAATACTGCTGAACAAACAATAAAAATCCAGCTTTTATACGTGCATAAAAAACTTCATTGGTGTCCTCTGAAGTTCTTATAATTTCATACAGCAAATTAATCGATTCTTGTGATTCATTTAATTGTAGAATCTGTTCTTTAGTCAATCGAATCGTAACCACCCTTTAGACTAACAGCTAAGTTAAGGTATTTTAAAGAGGCTTTATCAAATGGAATTTTTAATGTCTCACTCATTCCAACCTCGTGTTTAAACTTGGCGACTAAATGCCATTGTAAACATTGAAATATTCTATAGTAATGAATTCTTTTTAATTCTTCTTTTGTAGGTGGTCTTTTTAAATAAACTTCTAATAAAGCTACCGCATGAGAAAAATCAATATTTCCAAAACAAGCTAAATCATAATAAGGATCATTATTTCCACTAAACTCAAAGTCTACGATATAATTCTTATTTTTACCGATAATAAAGTTAGAAGGTTGTGAGTCCCCATGGGTCAATACATGTGGGTACTTCGAATAATGGGATTCATAAAGATGTAACATTTCATTTTTAAGATTGTAATATTCTTCTGTCAAACTATGATTGATACGTTCGTATTTGTTTAGTCTTTCAAATAACTCATAATCATATTTAGAATTTAAGTTCGAATCATGAATTTTATGAAGGATTTCAGCCACTTCTTCTAAATGATCAAGTGGGTTTAAATGAGATAAGATATCTCCCTCAATATACGCACTGATCTTAATACCTGTTTTATCATCAAAATAAACCGTATGTGATGTAATCCCTAATTGTTCAAATAGAGGGATATGGTATTTCTCTTCATGACGCCAAACAAACTTTTCTGCATGTTCACCTAATATTCTAACGGTATATTTTTTGTTTTCCGAGTCGATTACATAGGTATAGTTACTCATTCCCCCAAGTAATCTAAAATCAATTTTCGGGTCTTTTAATGCCTTAAGTGCGGCATCTAATATTTTATCTTCCATTATTTTGTCCTTAATATAAAACGATTTTACCATCCTCATAAATGGCATATTCAGAAGGTCTACTCATGATTGCGCCAGGATTAATATAGGTGATTCCATCTTTAATTCTTATATCTTGAATATGCGTATGCCCATATATACAATAATCTACTTTTTCAATTTTTGCTAAAGCTTCTAATTCTTGAGTTTTATATTTAACACTTTGAATATGACCATGTATTAGTAAAAATCTCTTTCCATCTAGTTCAAGAATGCGCATTAAAGGTAGATTCGAATGAATATCTGAATTACCTCTCACACTAATGATATTATCAATATCAAGTGTGTGTTCAGGTATTCTAGAATCGCCTGCGTCTAAATGATAATTACAATCTTTATGTTTCGCTTTAATTGCCTTCACTAATTCATAATTTCCATGTATATCAGAGGTTAATAAGATTTTCATTGAATGCCTCCTTTAGTTTTTTTAAAGCATTACCACGGTGTGAAATCTTAGATTTTTCTTCTCTTGAAAGCTCTGCTAAAGTTTTATTTATCTCAGGAACAAAAAAGATTGGATCATAACCAAATCCATTTGAACCAGTTATTCTATCGGTAATAACACCTTTTAAATGCCCCTCATAATAAAGAGTTTCTTTCTTAAAAGGATTGTATAAGGCTAATACAGTTGTAAATTGGGCATTTCTATTTTCTACGTCAGTTAAATTAAAGAGTAATTTTTTAATGTTTTGTAAGTCATTACCAGCATATCTAGCTGAATATACGCCTGGTGCACCATTTAAGTGGTCTACTTCAAGACCGGAATCATCACTTAAACTTAAAAGTTGATGTTTATCTCCAAAATAAGATGCTTTAATATAGGCGTTCTCTTTGAAGGTTAAACCATCTTCAATAACCTCAATGTTGTCATTTAAGTCTTTTAAGGTAACAATCTCAACATTCAAATCCGTTAATACATCTTTAATTTCTTTTATTTTATTTAGATTATGTGTACAAACAAGTAGTTTCATCATATAGTATTTATTCAGTGTTTTATCGCAATATCGTTTCAAATTTAGAAACTTTATTGTGTTTAGCAATGATGATAATAATATCATCAGGATGAACCACTGTATCCGCCTTTGGTGAGAATGTCTCTTTACCACGTTTAATTAAAAGAAGGTTGACATCATATTGATTTCTAACGTCCATATCAATTAACTTGGTACTTTGAAAAGCATGCCCAACTCTTATTTCATAAACACCATATTCCTCGGTAATATTGTAATAATCTAGGACGTTGTCACTAATAAGCTTTCTTGCAAGTCTTCTACCCGCACTGAGTTCACTATCAATAATTTCAGTCGCGCCAACACGTTCTGAAACTTTAGCATGATATTCATTTTCAACTTTAACGGTTATTTTAGGTACTTTCATTTCTGATAAAATCATCGTGGTTAAAATAGAGTTTTGAACGTTCCCAGGAATAGAAACAATCGCATGGTCAACGTGAGCTGCACCTATTTCTAATAAGACAGCATGGTCAGTTGAGTCTCCAATAACCGCTTCACTCACCAAGTTTACAGCTTTATTAACTCTTTCTTCCTTAATGTCTAGTGCCACAACATCATACCCTAAATGCGTTAATTCTTCTGCCACCGCTAACCCAAAAGTATCTAAACCAATAACTAAGAAAGTCTTTTTCATATTATCCCTCTTTTTATAAGTAGTTTATCATATTTAAAGGTAAAACTCCAACAGTTTTAGTGTATAATATTAGCAGGTGATACTATGAATGAAGAAAAGAAATATACATTTGATGATCTCTTTGAAGAGAAAGAAAAAGAAAAAGTAGACACTATCGAACATAAGTTCTCTAAACCAAAAGGCCTTATGACAATAGTAGCCTACTATTTTATTATTATAATATTGGTTAATTTAGTAGGCTTAGCCTTTTATCTTATGCCTCAAACAAGTGTACAAATTAGTGAAACAGAAGCACTTGTTAATTATGTGAAAAATCATGATTCCATTGGATATACAACCCATGTTGAATTAGATAAAATCGATAATCTTGATGGGGTTGCTACAGTTCCGCTTGATGATACCTATGTGTTAGTTTTAACTAGGGATTTATTTAGCCATGAAGCTTTTAATAACTACTTATCTACGAATGAGCTAGTCAGCGATATATACGAATCAGATACTTTTACTTTAAAAGATAAATCTGTCAGAAGATTAATCTTCCAAAAAAATGAAGAATTTGTGACTGCTTATGATTTAGATTTAGCTAATGTTAAAACCAAAACGATTAATCGATCAGTGGCCTTAAATACACTGGGATCAAGTGTCCTCAACACAACCATGTATGTAATATTAATTTTTACAATCGGTTATATGTCAATTACAATATTAAAGAAAGACTGGAAACGTCTTGATAAACGTCCAACAAAAGGGGTTTCCACCGCTTTAATTGGAATGGGTATTATGTTTATCGCTAATATCGTTTCAGGCATGCTTGCTCAAGTGTTAGCTATGTTATTTAATTATACGGCTGAAACTTCTCAAAACCAGGCAGCTATCGTAGAGATGTTATTAAGTCCCTATATGCTACTTATGGTTATTAATGCGGTAATATTTGCCCCAATTGTTGAAGAATTGGTTTTTAGAAAGGCCTTTTTCTCGATAATAAAAAACAAGTGGGTTGCACTTGTTGTTAGTTCACTGATGTTTAGTTTAATACATATTGTAGCTGAGCCTACCATTGGTGGGTTCATCGTTAACTTAGTCATTTATGCTGGATCAGGGATTGGGTTTGGATACATTTACCTTAATAACAAAGAAAATATTTATACAACCATACTTGTTCATGCTTTATGGAACTTAATGAGCATTCTATTAACTTTATTTCCAGCTTTATTAATGGTTATCATCTAATAAACTAGTGATATCCTTATCCTTATTTCTTTTTGCGTAATCATACGCATACAAGAAATACTCATCTTTTTTATCTTGTATACCACGGTATAAAAGACTTCTAACAAAATTTGTGTCCGCTTTGATAACACCATATCGAAGTGGATTTTTTTCTATATTATTTTTAATTACTGATCCACTCAAATAATCTTCTATTAACTGACTAATATCCGTAAACATATTTTGATTTGAAATATCTAGTATGGTTTGGCCATATTTATTTGGTGTATCTAAATAAGAACCATATTGAATAAACAAATTAATTAAGTCTTTATTATTCTTTTTAACTGCCTCAAATAAAGGTGTTTCTTTTTGATTGTTTTTAAAATGGGGATTTTCCGATAATTTTAGTAAGTGTTCGGTTAAATTGAAATTTCCTAATTCTGCAGCTAAATGAAGTAAGGTATTTCCATTATTATCACTTTTCTTAATTTTTGGGGATAACATTCTCACATAATCAAAACAAGCGATGCTTTGGCTTTTTAAAGCATAAAAAAGAATACTTTGACCTAAATGATTCGTTAAGTATAAGTTAGCTTCATTTTCTACTAATAACATAATCGTATCTAGTTGACCTTTTTGACATGCTAAATGAAGTGGTGTCTCCCCTAGTTTATTTTGAATATTTAAGTTAGCATAATGCTTAATCAATTTTACAACCAAATTGATTTTTCCTTTTCTAATCGCTTCAAATATCGCTGTTTCACCTTTTTGACTAACGATATTAGGGTTTATGTGGTTTTCAATCAGATAATAACACATTTCTGTAGCATTGCCTCTTATCGCATAAAAAAGAAGCGATTGTCCTAAATCGTCTACCATATCTAAATGAATTGGATTTTGATAAAAAAAGTTTAAATTATTATTCCTTGCATGGATAAATGGATCCATAAAATCACCAACATCATTATACCATAAGGCACAAAAAAAAGACCATGAAGGTCTTTTCCTTTTTACTTTAAAGTTTTACAGCGTCTTTTAAACCTTTACCAGCTTTGAAAGCAGGGGTTTTTTGAGCAGGGATATCAATTTCTAAACCAGTCTTGATGTTTCTGCCTTTTCTTGCAACACGATGTCTCACTTCAAATGTACCGAAACCGGTAACAACAACTTTTTCACCTTGCGCTAATGTTTCTTGAATTGTGTCAATAAGTGCAGCTAACACTAATTCTGCATCTTTCTTAGTAACTACTGCTTTTTCAGCAACTACTGCAATTAATTCTGTTTTGTTCATTG
>CAYJBF010000070.1:0-5478 GCA_964368415.1 uncultured Acholeplasmataceae bacterium
GGTTTAAATGGAAGAGACTATTAAGATAAGTAAAATTAAATTTTTAATCGATGTATTTATGTGTTCACTGGGATCTTATGGTGGACCAGAAGCACATTACGGGGTATTTTCTTCTATATTAGTTAAAAAGAGAAAATACTTAACTGAAGAAGAATTAACCGAAATGATTGGATTATATGCGTTGGTTCCTGGACCAAGTAGCAGTCAAACGATTACCGCAATTGGTTATTATGTCGGTGGACCACTATTGGCTTTTTTAACATTTCTTGTTTGGGCTTTTCCTGCAATAGTTATCATGGCTTTAATTGGGGTGTATTTTACCCAAATAAGTAAGAATAACACATGGGAACCCATCTTAACTTATTTACCAGCGGCAGCAGTTGGGTTTATCATTTATGCAGCACTAACGCTTGGCAAGAAAGTTTTAAAGATACGCTTTGATTGGATCTTATATCTTGTAATGGTGGGGCTTGGTTTATGGCTTGTGCAGTATTCAATGTGGGTGGTTCCGCTAATGTTAGTAACAGGTGGATTAATCAGTTAGACCCGTTTATAAGGGGTATAGCTTTTTTCAGGTTCTGTGTTAGGTTTAATAACAACAAATCCGTATGGATCTAATTTAACGGTCATTAACCCAGCTAATAACGTAACTGGATAAACATCGCCAAACACCACTTTAAATCTAGAGTAGTTCATGAGTTTTGAATCTTTTAGTAAGACGGTATCAGAAATGGTTTTATTGGTTGGGTTAATAGCCACAATACACGTATCACCAACGTTTTCTGTTACACGCATAAACATAAGTAAGTTATCTGCATATACTGGTATAAAGTCCCCTATCTTTAAGGCTTTTTCTTGTTTGTGTAAATGAATTAAAGATTTAACCCATTTTAGTGTTTCGTTGTCTTCGTTTAATAAATCCCAACGCATTGGTGCACGGTTCATCGGGTCATTCCCCCCGTCCATTCCAAGTTCAGTGCCATAATATAAATTTGGTGAACCAGGCAAGCTAAATTGTAGGACTTGAGCGAGTTTTTGGAGTGCTTCACCATCTAGAAGATTTTTGAGTCTAGCTACATCGTGGTTATCTAGAAGGTTCCATGATTTTAAGATAGGTTCAATACCAGCATCACTAATGGTATCACTTAACATTTGTAAGGCTCTACTTGAGTTAATTTCTCCTCTAAGTAATCTTAAAGTAATTTCTCTAAAGGTAAAATTCATCACCCCGTCAATTGATTTAAGCCATTTTTCAGGATAGTTCCATATTTCTCCCACAATCATAACATCTTGTTTATCTTTACGGGCATAATCTCTTAAGTCTTTTAAGATAGTAAACCCAAGGTCAAACGCCACATCTAAACGCCATCCATCGACCCCCATTTGAATATAACTTCTAATCACTGAATCATTTGACCGGTAAATATAATCTTTGACTTTGTCGTTTTCTAGATTTAACTCTGGTAAACTTGGGGCATCTGCCCATAGTCTAACCCCTCTTGGGTATTTTTCATTAAAGTCAAAGAAGTCTCTGTAGGCTTCATTTTTAAGTGCTTTTTGGAATAATGGGTTTGATACCCCAACATGGTTAAACACACCATCTAACATAATCTTCATTTGATTATCATGAACTTTTTTTATGAGTTTTTCTAAATCTTCTTTGGTACCATATTCTTTAGATATTTCTAAGAAATTACTGGCATCATATTTATGATTGGATAAAGATTCAACAATCGGATTTAAATATAAAACATCCATCCCTAAATTTACAATATAGTCTAAATGATCTGTTAGACTCTTTAAGTCCCCACCCCAATAATCTAATTCGTGAGACCAGTATTTTTGTTCCTCCAAGAATGTTCCTGGCGTTGGTAAAGTAGTCCAAGGATTTAATTTCTTAGGGAATTTGTATAAGTGTTTTTTTGAATCTAAGTCTTTCGAAGGATAAAATCGATCCACTAACACTTGATACACGAGCGCGCCATTACGCCAATCTTTTTCTCTGTTTTTGTATATATTATTCATTGTTACACCTCATATCCATTATAAACGATATTAACCAAAAAAACGCAGTAGACTGTGACATTAAAGAATTTACACCTTTAAATCAGGAAAAAATGGTATGATTACATTAAAGTTAAACATTGTGTAGGAGGTATTGGAAGTTGAAAATTCAAATTATTGGGTTTAGTGGAAGTGGAAAATCTACTTTAGCAAGAACTTTAGCCAAACATTATAATGTACCTTTTCTACATTTAGACAATACTAGATTTTATGGAGATTGGGAAGAAAGAACCAGTGAAGAACAAAGTATTATTGTGGAAAACTTTTTAAATGAGAATGATTCATGGGTCATTGATGGTAATTATTCATCCGTAACACCAAGAAGATTTAATGAAAGTGATTTAACGATATTTCTTAAATACAATAGATTGGTTTGTTACAGGAATTGTAAGACTAGATACATTAAGTATAAAGGTAGAAACCGAGAAGACTGCCCTTGTACAGAAAAGTTTGATTTAGAGTTTAAAAAATGGATTTTATGGACAGGAAGAAAATCTAAACGGGTTAAAAAAATGATGAATAATCTTAAATCAACTAAGGGAGATAAACTCATTTTTAAGAAAAGGAGACAATTACATAATTGGTTAAAACACAAAGACATTCACTTTGAAGGTGCATAACTTCTAAATGAATGTTTTTTACTTTTCTATTTAATTCATTAGTGAATTAGGAATGTTAAAAAATCATAGCGTTCATTTTATAAGGTTGTTTGGTATAATATAACCATTATAGTGTATACACGAACGCTTAAGGAGAAATAGCTAATTATGCAAAATCATTCTTTGAAAAAGAAACTTGCTTTTGCCTCTGCAGATGTCTTTGGTGGAGGGTCATTTAATATTATTAATTTTTTATATCCAACTTTCTTGGCAATAACGGTTGGGATAAGTCCTTTTTGGATTGGTTTTATTGTTTTAGTCGCAAGACTTTGGGATGCAATTACCGATCCAATTATGGGGTATATTTCTGATAAGACCAATTCGAGGTTTGGTAAAAGAAGAATCTATCTGATTGTTTCAAGTCCGCTAATATTAATCTCGATGTATTTGTTATTTTTCCCTTATGGGTATTCATCAACTAGTTTAAGAATTATTGCGGTGTTGACTTCCTATTTGCTTTTTACAATGGTACAAACTTCTGTCATGATTCCTTATTACTCTTTATCAAGTGAAATTAGTAGCGATTACCAACAACGGGCATCTTATAACTCGTACCGATTAGGTTTTTCTATATTTTCATCTATTTTATGTGTGGCTGTACCTGGAATCATTGTGGGAATGTTTGGAGATGAAACGGTTGGTTATCAAGTTATGAGTTTAACGTTTGGGGCTATATTCGCAATATCTGTATTATTAACTGGTTTATTTGCAAGAGAAGAAATCACCTCGCCAAAAGTGGAAAACAAATTATCTTTTAAAGCATTGGTTAAACCATTAAGCTTAAAACCATTTAGACAGTACCTAGGAATGTTTTTAGTCCTTCAAATGTCAATGGCAATTATGAGTGGGTTATTTTTCTTTTATGTAGACTTCTATATTGTAAAAAGCCAAACCGCTCTAGGGAATAGTTCAGTCGTAGGACTAATTGCGGCAGCATTGATGTTTTCGATGCAAATAGTGGCACTACCCATTTATATTAAGATGATTGAAAAGAAAGGTAAAACATTTGCTTACCGTTTTGGTGGGCTTCTATGGATTATTACAGCTTTATTCATATTCATTATTCCCGCGGATGTGAATCCTTTAATTCTTTATTTAATAGCGGCATTAATGGGCTTTGGAATATCAGGCCCTGGTTTGGTACCACATACAATGTATGGGGATGTTGTGGATGCAGGTCAAATCAAGTTCAAAGACCGTTTGGACGGTCAAATGAGCGGATTTACTAATTTCATTAATAAAATCGCTCAAGCTATGGGGTTAGCCCTTGTAATGTTTTTAATTGGTTTAGCCGGATTTACTGAAAAACAGTTTGGTGGTGATCCTATCTTAACCCAACCGGATAGTGCACTATTGATGATTCGTTTAATTATGACTTTAACCCCATTAGTATTTATGGGGATTGGCATCTATATTTCATCCCGTTACAAAATTAATGCTCAGTTCCATCAAGAAATTGCCTGCGCACTTCAAGATGAATCACTTCCAAGAGACGCAATCTTAAAAGAACTTTAACCATATGAAAAAAACAAATCTGTTTTTAAACACTTTCTTAGGTGGGTTGTTAAAAGTATTTGCCTTCTTTAAGGGGCAAAGAATTATTAAAAAATGTAAAATTAAAGGTCCAGCCATTGTTTTAGGGAACCACACTTCTTGGTATGACTTTATTTATACTTTGTCTGCTATATACCCAAGAAGGGTAACTTTCCTTGCCGCAAAGAAGTTCTTTCATGAAGGTTCTACTAGAATATTTATGAAGATTGCTAGAGCCATTCCAAAAAGCTTAATGCAAGCTGACCCTGGAGCAACCGTGAAGGTTTTTAGAATATTAAAGAAAAATGGTATTGTCGGCATATTTCCAGAAGGTCAAATCTCACCATCAGGGAGAACTTTACCATTAAACTTCGCAATCGCAAAACTTATTAAAAAAGCCAAAGTAGATGTTTATGTGGTTAAACATTACGGCGCAGGGCTTGCTAACCCACCATGGAGTAAATTAAGTTTTAGAGGTAGAATCGAAACCTCAAAAGAATTAATTATTAGAAAAGAAGACCTAGAAACTATGACCCTACAACAAATATTTGATCAGGTCACTGAAAAATTATACTACTCACCTTCAGATAATCTAGAAAAGAAGTATAAGTATAAACTTAAAGATATTAAAAATTTAGAGAATGTCTTATACCAATGTCCTAATTGTTTATATGAAGGCCTAGAAGGTCATAAACATCATTTAAGCTGTCCAAAATGTAATTTTACCCTCACCTATGATAAATACGGAATGTTAAACGGTAAACCAATTGATGAACATTTTATCAATCAAGAAAACAATGTTAGAAAGCTCATTGATGATAATCCACATTACGAATTATCGGGAACTTGTAGATTATGGTCATTTAGAAATGATGTATTGGTAGAAGTGGGTCAAGGTGTTTTAACGATTAAAGATTTTAAGTATATTTATAAGGGTACAGTAGATGGTTCACTTAAAGAACTAAACTTTGATGCAAAAAATGTATCTAGTTTACCATCTGATATTGGTAGAAACGTTCAAATCTATGAAGGCGATATTATCTACCAATTTGAATTAGATATAAGCTGGTTACCATTTAAGATGCTACATATGGGAGAATATTTATATTATTTAAGTAATCAAAAAACAAAATAGTAATAACTAACCTATAATGAAAAAGGAGCCTGAAGTGACACTTCAGGCTCCTTTTTTGGATTATAACTCATGGTTAAACATTTATGA
>CAYJBF010000071.1:0-5256 GCA_964368415.1 uncultured Acholeplasmataceae bacterium
ATATAATGCAGTCTTAAAAAACTATATTTAATATGATGAAAGTCCAAACTTAAAATTATCATTAGCAAATACTACATTTCGAGGTTTATTATAATTTTTCTAATTTGAAAAAACTTTATTTCTTGTATTTAAACTTGGAAAAAGCACTTGAAAAAAGATGAAAAAACCATTTGCATTAGATTTCATATTATGGTATAATAAAGTAAATAGAGGTGTTAAATATGAAATTAATTATCGCGATTGTATCAAACGATGATGCTAACAAAGTATCTAAAGCACTTGTTAAAGAAAACTTTTTTGTAACAAAATTAGCTACAACTGGTGGTTTTTTAATGAGTGGAAATACCACCTTCTTAATCGGAACTAACGATGAAAAAGTCATTGAGATTATTGAGATTATTGAAACACATAGTAAGACCAGAAGTAAACTAGTTCCAAACTCTATTATTAGTGAATTCGGCATGTTTTCAAGTCTACCAGTTGAAGTTAAAATTGGTGGTGCAACCGTATTTGTTCTAAACGTGGAACAATTCATCAAAATTTAATTAGAATTTTCTTGCATTAAATAATTAATGTGATAAAATATAAAGGTACGTAAACGAGGAACTAGGACAGCCGACCTAATCTTCAGTTTAACGAATAAAGAAGGAGTAATAGGCAATGACAAAACAAAGAAAGCAAGAAATCATTAATACTTTCAAAACTCATGAAGCTGACACAGGAAGTACGCAAATTCAAATCGCTGTTTTAACTGAAGAAATCAACGATTTAAACGCACACCTTTCTATTCACAAACATGACTTTCATTCAAAACGTGGTCTTTTCCAAAAAATTGGTAGAAGAAAACGTTTAATGACTTATTTAAAGAATAGTGATTTAAGAGCTTATTCAGAATTAATTGAAAAACTTGGCTTAAGAGGCTAAAAACTAGAAAAGATTGTTGAAAAACAATCTTTTTTATTATTTAAATGAAGTAAATATTAAGTTGGCATAATTTGTTAAAATGTTATATACTATTTATGTATGCGAATTTAATAGAAATTTGGATGAAATATAAAATGAAGGAGATTTTTATATTATGAGTAAACATGAGTTTATTACAACTGTTGGGGGAAGAACCCTCAAAGTTGAAATTGGTGAAGTTGCAAAACAAGCCAATGCAAGCGCGCTTATCTCTTACGGAGACAGCGTTGTATTAAGTGTTGTTGTTACAAGTGAAGCGAGAGCACAACAAGACTTTTTCCCTTTAATGGTTTTATACCAAGAAAAATTGTATGCTGCTGGGAAGATTCCGGGTGGTTTCTTAAGAAGAGAAGGCAGACCATCTGAACACGAAACTTTAACATCCCGTCTAATCGATAGACCAATTAGACCTTTATTCCCAGATGGTTTCAAAGATGAAGTACAAATTATTAATACAGTGTTATCTAGTGATCCTAATGCATCACCTGAAATGACTGCGTTATTCGGTTCAAGTTTAGTAACACATATTTCAGATATCCCTTATAAATTACCTGTTAGTGGTGTTATAGTTGGACGCGTTAATGGTGAGTTCATTATTAACCCAAATCCAGAACAACTTGCACAAAGCGATATTGACTTAACGGTTGCTGGTACAAAAGATGCCATCAACATGGTTGAAGCGGGTGCTAAAGAAGTTAGCGAAGCCGATATGTTAGAAGCATTAATGTTCGGACATAACGCAATTAAAGAACTTTGTCGTTTCCAAGAAGAAATTAAACAATCTGTTGGGAAAGAAAAGATGGAAGTTAACATCTTTAAAGTTGATCCAGATATTGCTGAACTTGTTAAAAAAGAAGCTCAAGCTGATATGGTGAAAGCTATTTCAATTAAAGAAAAACAAGAAAGAGCGAACAAAGTTCAAGAAATAAAAGATAGAACAATTGAAAAATTTGATGAAACACATTTCTTTATGGAAATTGAAGGTAATCAAGTTTACGATAGAGAAACAAAAAATGTCTTTATGAAGAGTGTTTATCAAACTCTAGAAGAAATTGAAACAAATGAAGTAAGACGTTTAATTACTGAAGATAAAGTAAGACCTGATGGTAGAAAAGTGGACGAAATCAGACCATTATCATCAAGAGTTGACTTATTACCTAGAGCCCACGGTAGTGCATTATTCACACGTGGCCAAACTCAAAGTTTAGGGGTTGCTACACTAGGTTCACTAAGAGAAAACCAAATTATTGATGGTTTAGATCCAAACGAAGATTCAAAACGCTTTATGTTCCATTATAACTTCCCTCAATATTCAGTGGGCGAAACTGGACGTTATGGTTCACCAGGAAGAAGAGAAATCGGACACGGTGCCTTAGCTGAAAAAGCATTACTTCAAGTATTACCAAGCGAAGAAGAGTTCCCATACTCAATTCGTGTGGTTTCAGAAATTACCGAATCTAACGGATCAAGTTCACAAGCTTCTATTTGCTCAGGTACAATGAGTTTAATGGCTGCTGGGGTTCCAATTAAAGCACCGGTAGCTGGTATTGCAATGGGTTTAATTATGGATGGTAATAACTACACTATCTTAACAGACATCCAAGGCTTAGAAGACCACTTTGGCGATATGGACTTTAAAGTAGCGGGTACCCCAAATGGGATCACTGCATTACAAATGGACATTAAGATTGATGGTATTACAGAACAAATCTTATCTGAAGCTTTAGAACAAGCGAAACATGGCCGTTTACATATCTTAGAACATATGAGTGAAACCATTAGCAAACCAAGAGAAGAATTATCTGATTATGCTCCAAAAGTGGTTATGTTCAAAATTAACCCTGAAAAGATTAAAGATGTTATTGGTGCGGGTGGTAAGGTCATTACTCAAATCATTGAAGACAATAATAACGTTAAAATTGATATTGAACAAGATGGTCGTGTATTCGTCATGCACTCAGATAGAAAATGGATTAATTCTACTGTAGAAACCATTAAGAACATGACAAGAGATGTAGAACTTGGTAAAATCTATGAAGCCAAAGTTATGCGTATAGAAAAATATGGTGCATTCGTTGAGTTATGGCCAGGCACTGAAGGTTTAGTTCATATTTCTAAACTTTCAAAAGATAGAGTTGAAACGGTTGAATCTGTAGTTTCACTAGGCGATATCATCATGGTTAAATGTATCAAAATTGATGAAAAAGGCCGTATAGACCTTTCTAGAAAAGACGCAATCTAATCATTAAATTTAAGACGAAAC
Organism: uncultured Acholeplasmataceae bacterium; assembly: GCA_964368415.1. Taxonomy (GTDB): domain Bacteria; phylum Bacillota_I; class Bacilli_A; order Acholeplasmatales; family UBA5453; genus UBA5409. The sequence goes on from CAYJBF010000071.1 coordinate 3,227, forward strand.
TAACCGTTTCGTCTTTTTCTTGAATACATATAGAAACCATATTTAGAAATAAATATGATAAAATATTAATAGGGGGGGAATCTGAATGAGAAAATATTTTAAATTTATTGCCGTTATCGCTTTTCTAATTTTGATAACAGGCTGCGACAAAAAACCAGTTGAAGAAATTCCTAATGATGAAGATCCAATTGAAGAACCAATCGAAGAACCAACTTATGAAATTTATCAAATCACCTATTTTAATGGTGAAGTTGAAATCACTGGGTTGGGTTTAGTTAACTATACCGAAGAAAACGAAGAAGTTTTACCACTTCTAGATTTAGATGGTTATTCATTTAATGGTTGGTATACCGATGCAGACTTCAGTTCAAGTGCTGTTACAAAAATCGAAAAAGGCACACAAGGGGATTTAGTGTTTTATGCAAAACTGACTAGAGTTCAAATGTTGACTTTAGGGTTTAATGGCGGAACCATCGTGGAATACCCAAAACATTATTCCAATCTACAGGAGTATGTTTTACCAACCACATCCACAAAAGAAGGTTATCTATTTGCGGGATGGTATAACAATAAAGAACTATTAGGCGATCCAGTAGAAGTCATTCCCAAAGGTTCTAAAGATAATTATTTGTTTTATGCTAAATGGGTAATGGATTTAGATCCTATTAATACGCTTATCAGCCCACTTACAACCAAAACCATAGAAACCAATATTACATTACCACAATCCCATAGTATATTTACAATCACATGGGAAAGCACAGACAATATTATTGATACAAAAGGTACTTTAAGAAGACCATATCAACCACAAATTATTACCTTAACAGGGACAGTAACTGATGGAATTAACACCGAAACAATTAGCTATGATTTAAGTGTGGCAGGATACAAATCCTTAGAAGCACCAATTGCCTCAGGGTATTTATTTACAAATTATTGGGATACATCATCCAAAGTATTTACTACATTAGATATTATTAATATAGCGTTTGCTGATGCAGATGAAAATGCCAATATTGAAACATCAAAATCACTAGCAACATTTGGTCAAACCAATACCTACATTACACCAAAAGCACAAGAAAACGGTATTTACGTGATTATGTCGATTGCTCCAGATGCAAAATGGGCTTCATTTGTAGGTTCTCAAACTTTAGTTGAGAAATTCGCTGATAACATTGTTGAAGCGATTAATAAGTATGAATTTGATGGGGTAGATATTGACTGGGAAGGTACTGGAGTTGATCCAACTCAGTATATTAATTTAGTAAAAGTAGTGAGTCAACGTGTTAAAAAAAATAACCCTAACCACTTAGTTACATCAGCCACACCAGGTGGTCAATGGGGTCCACCAAGATTTGGATTAGCTGTTTCACATCAATATCTAGATTTCTTGAACTTAATGACTTATGATTTATCCTTTAATGCTGGACAACATCATAGTGCGCTATATAAAAGCGGTGTAAAATTTGATACTCAGTTTGGGGTAGCATTCACTTTAATTAGTTGTTCAATAGAAGAAAGCATTGCCATTTATAATTCATATGGTGTTCCAAATAATAAGATCGTAGTGGGTGTCCCGTTTTATGGTGTTGTTCAAAATAGGCAATACGATGAATCAACCGGTAAATGGACACAATTCGCAAAAACAAGAACCATTTCTTATCATTATATTAAAGAAAGTTATATGAATAACCCCGATTATTATGTAAGATACGATGAAAATTCACAAGTTCCTTACATCATTAGTACCGATGGAACGACTTTTATTTCATACGATAATGCTAAGAGTATTCAAGTTAAATCGAATTATATTAAAGATAATGGGCTAGCCGGTATGATGTACTGGCAAAATGGTGCTGATAATACAGGCACATTGCTCGGCGCAATCAGTTCTTATTTAAAGAATTAGTTGACAAAACAACAAGGTTTATGTAAAATAATGAGGTCAGTAGAAGGTAACCGAGCCAGAAATGGTTAGGAAAGTCCATGCTAGCACAACCTGTGATGGTTGTAGTGTTTGTGCC